>NZ_JAMBOC010000001.1:1800000-2100000 GCF_023715405.1 Solibacillus isronensis | reverse complement strand
CAGCAAGGGCTGCTGCAGTCATTTCCGATGAACTTGCACTATATCTATTTACTAGCATTTTCGTATTTTCAGGGAATGTTGTCGATTGCTTCATCGAACGTACAATAGATGTCCCAGAAGTTTCCTTCAGCTTGTAGGCATAGGTGGCATTCGGGAACATACCGATAAGCTGTTCTGCTGCTGTTACATAGCCGCCTCCGTTATTTTGTAAATCGAAAATAAAAGATTTTGCCCCTTTATTTTTCAAATCACGAATGGCTTTTGATACGAGGCTTGCCGTGTCGTTTGAAAATGAATTCAACGAAATGTAGCCCGTATTACCGTATAAAAGCTTTGTTTCCACATTAGGCAACGAGAAAGCTTTACGTGTTAATTTTTTCGTTAATATTGTACCATCTTCACGTGAAACCGTTATAGAAACCGTTGTATTTGCTGCTCCTTTTATACGGGTAGAAGCCTGGTCGATTGTCAGCCCTGCAACCGGTTTTCCATCGATCTCTGTTATGATATCGCCAACTTTTAAGCCTGCATTTTTTGCACTGCCCCCATCGATCAGCTCGGAAATTTGAATACCGCTTTCTACCTTTTCGATGACCACACCGATACCTACAGTAGTAAGGTCCACACCATTAATAAACTCATCGAATTCTTCCGGCGTAAAGTAAGCGGAATACGGATCAAGCATTTCTGCCAGTTGCTCGAGGCTTGTGGCCCGGTTGATGTCACCGTTAACATTCCCTACATAGTTTTCCTTAACAATCTGTTTTGCTTCATCTAAAGGAGCACCTAGTACCGTCAAAGGAACAGCCAGGCACATGATGAAAAACAGCATTGCTGATAAATGTTTTTTTAGCATGAGTCCACCTCATCAATTTTATTTTTCTATAATGTAATGCGTAATGCCATGATAGGGATATTACCATATTTTATCATGAAAGCTTCCCGAATTTATGGTAAGGGTAAAAAATATTTTAAGCTATTTTTTTCCAATAAAAGAGGGTAAGTTACAAGTTTTTACACTTGTAACTTACCCTCTTTAAAGTAATTAAACTTACTTCCGTTTCGCTAAATACATGATGTAGCCGATGACACCACCGACTAATGCAGGTACAACCCATGCGATGCCTTGCTCATAAAACGGGAAGAATGATAAAAATTTATCGTATGCTGCAATTTCAAAGCCGGCAGTTTTGATTCCGTCATAGATTGCAACAATACCTGTGAAAATTAAAGCCATACCATATACGCTCGGTGCGTGGTTGAATAAATTTCCGAATAGTGCAAAAATCATAAGCACGATTGCGAACGGATAAATTGCAACTAAAACAGGTAATGATAATTTAATCAAATCAGCTAATCCGAAGTTTGAAACACCAAAGCTGAATAGTGCGAAAATTACTAAGTACACTTGGTAAGAAACTTTCGGGAAAATCTTATGGAAGAATGTTGCGTTTGCAGATAAAAGACCTACAGATGTTGTTAAACAAGCTAAAATGATAACGGCAGATAAAATAATCTTACCTGCTTGTCCATATAGTTGCTGTGCTGCTAAAGAGATAATTGTACCGCCATCTTCATGGAAGCCGATAGCTGATGTACTTGTTACCCCAATATAACCTAATGATACATAAACAAATGCTAAACCAATTGCAGCGACAATCCCTGCGAAAATTGTAATTTTAACTTGTTTTACTCTATCAGTTACGCCACGTGCAACTAATGATTGAACGATAACAATTCCGAAAACCAATGATGCGAGTACATCCATCGTTAAGTACCCTTGAATGAACGATTCACCAAAAGCGTTATTAATATATGGACCCTGTGCTTCACCAGGTTCACCTAACGGAGTAATAACGGCTTTAATCGCAAGTAAACAAATAACGATTAAAAGAGCAGGTGTTAAAATTTTTCCGACACGGTCGACGATTTTTGTCGGGTTATAAGCTAAGTAGAATGTAATTCCGAAAAAGATAAGCGTTGTAATGAATAATGGAACCCAGCTACCTTTCATTGCTTCTGTTAAAAACGGTTCCACACCGATTGAATAAGATACAGCGCCAGTACGCGGAATTGCGAAGAATGGTCCGATCGACAAGTAAATAATCGAAGTGAAAATTATACCGAAATATGGATTAATGCGGCCAGCCAATATTTCCAGGTCTCCGCCGTTCTTTGCAACGGCAATAATACCTAGTAGAGGCAAACCGACTCCTGTTATTAAAAATCCGATCATGGATATTACAATATTTTCCCCAGCCATTTGACCTAACTGTGGTGGGAATATGATATTACCTGCACCTAGAAATAATGCAAATAACATAAAACCTACCGCGATATTCTCACGAAAAAAACTTGACTTGCTATTCATGTTGATAAACTCCTTTAATTTGAAAATACAAAGTTTTCTAAAAATTTAAATCTTTTAACAAAAATTAATTCTATCATAAAATTATTAAAATACAAGCATATTTTCAGAAAACAATTATCGCTAAACCACTACCTATGAAATGTTATTGAATTTCTATTACATGATATTAATATGTGAGTATAATATTAGGGAATAGATATAACCATCTGAAGAATTTTCTCATAAAAAGAGGGTTGTATACTCTATTGAAAATTAAGTAAAATAGAGTAAAAAATAGTTTCATTGAAATGGGGGAGTTTTCATATTGAATAATAAATGGAAGGTAGTGCTGACAGGTGTAACGTTTTCACTTGCACTATTCATCGCACCAGATGCCCAAGCATCCACCTATACGGTGAAACATGGCGATACGTTAACAAAAATTGCGAAAGCCCACAACACGACGATCAATCAGCTTAAACAATGGAACAAATTATCTCAAGATCGCATTTTTATCGCACAAAAACTTGTTATTGCGCCAGCAAAAAGTGCAGTGAGTAAATTGCCGGCGGCAACTAAAACGACAGCAACAACCAAAACGACAGCTGTTTCAGTTGTTGAGGAAAAATTCGAAAGCCCGCAAAATGCAATTTCCCATACTGTTATTAAAGGGGATAATTTAACAAAGATCGCTAAAAAGTATAGTATATCGGTAGCTAGTATTAAACAGTTGAACAATTTGAAAACTGATGCAATTAAAGTTGGCCAAAAGCTGACAATTAGCCAGCAGTCGACTAAAGACTTAGCTGTTGAAGCTCCTTCTGCTAAAACAGTAGAAGCAGAAATTAATTTTAATCAAACAGCTGACGAAGAGATTGAAAAACAGTTAAAGAAGGAAGTTGCACTGCCAGGGAAAGTTTCGCAACAAACAGAGAGCCTTTATGGACAAGCTATTGAAGCGGCTAACGCAGTATTAGGTACTCCTTATAAATATGGCGGAACGACAATAGATGGATTTGACTGCAGCGGCTTTGTAAACTATATATTTAATACTGTTGGTGTCCCAATGGATCGTAAAAGCAGTCTCATGTATTTCGAGCAAGATACGACGAAAGTAACGCAACCAGTACCGGGAGATTTAGTATTTTTCAAAAATACATTTATCCCTACGATTTCCCATATGGGCATCTATTTAGGAAACAATGAATTTATCCATGCTGGCTCAAAAGGGATTACAATTTCAAATATTGGGGAAAAGTATTGGTCGGAGCGCTTTGTCGCATATAAACGCATTAATAATTTAAAATAAATATTGAAGAACTAATAAGTGTCGTTAAAAATCCGCTTATTAGTTCTTTTTTGTTACATAAATTCGTGATAATGTTACAAATGTTACAAGGAAGGCTATAAATATTGGTTAATATTACAATTAATAACGGTAATTGTTTGGTCTATAGTTTAAAATCCCTATTTAAAATAGGTTCTTTGGCAATGTTTGAAGTTATTTGAAAGCGGGTAAATGTAACTTTGTTGTTACATAACTGTAATGTTATTAAATATAATCTCGTGTTAACCTAATATCAGTTAAGTTTTCAGAAAATTTATTGATTGGTTGGAGGAACACGATGGATTACTTGAAATTAATACGCAATACCGTACTAACTTTGGCAGCTGCCTTCGTAATTTTCTTCGCACCGGTGAATGAAAAGGAAGCTTCTGCAGAATCAGCTTACTCAATTGATGAGTTAAAAGAAGTCTCTTCAAAGTATTTAGGAGTTCGCTATTCATACGGCGGCACATCAGCAAAAGGCTTTGACTGCTCAGGATATGTACGTCACGTATTTAAAGAACTAGGCATCACATCACTGAATCGCACATCTTCAGAAATGTATACACAAGGTACGAAAGTTAAGAAAAGTGACCTTGAGCCAGGCGATTTAGTATTTTTCAACACATCAGGCAAACGCATCTCTCATGTAGGGATTTACATTGGTTCAGGAAAATTCATCCACGCTTCCACAAGTAAGGGTGTTATTAAAACAAGCATTAACGACAAATATTATTGGGGTAAAAAGTACGTAGGTGCTAAACGCATCGCTAACTTCTCAACGGCAGAAGCCCTAGTTGCAGACGCAGACGATTCAGATGTAGACAACACACCAGAAGAAGAATAATACATAGCTTATACACACTACTACATACTGCAAAATTCGTAATTACAATCTCTCACCTTTTATAGGGTGGGGGATTTTTTAATGCAGTTTGGGCAAGGGTATGGGGCTGAATGATAGTTTGGTTTTCTGTTTTTGTAGTAGGGAAGCTAGGTTGTACGGGCGTTCTACTTTATGAGAGAAATGTTCTACATAAGTTTCGACGCCATCCACATTATGAGCGCTTTATTCTACATTAGTGCTGAAATTTTCAACATTTGGCTTGGAATGTTCTCATTTACTGATTAAATGGTGAATAAAAAGTCGATGTTCTACTTTCTATGCGGAACTTTCTACATTCCAAGTGAACCGTTCTACATTTGCAGTGAAAGTTTCCACATTAGACCCGCAACATTCTACATTTCAAGACAGAATAGCGAATAAAGAATCGGCGTTTTACTTTTTAAACAAAACTTTCTACTTAAGCTCCGCAACATTCCTTTTTACCAGCGTTCCGTTCTACATTAGCAAAGAAATCTTCTACTTTTCCCAAAAAATCGGAAAAAAAAGCGTGCCCTGGATAATAACGAGTGACACAAACAAAAAATAGCACCCGAAAGTCAAAAATGACTACGGATGCTGCATATAGAAACTATTGTGGTACGCGAGCTGTCCAGCGAGATAAATCAGCGCCATCAGCCGTTACTAATTCTTTAGGGAAGATGAATGTCCAAGGCTTTGTCGTATTAGGCTGTACAGTTAATACAGGGTCTAATTTGAACGATCCTTTTGCAACTAGGACATTGCGTGCATCCATAATTTCAAGTGGTAACTGTTCCAAGTTAATCGCCTTTTCGTGTCCATTACGGATGAAAATTGACGCGTGGAAGCTGCCGTCATCGTTTAATTTTGCTTGTAGTCCTGTGAAGTTTACTTCCGTTTTTCCTAACTTCGGTAAAGTTTTCACAATTTCAGCTAACTTTTCTTGCTGATCTTTCGGTAATTGTTTCTTCCATGTATCGTCCAAGTCTAATTGGTGACCGCGTAATGAAAGTAAGTTAAATGAAATTTTCCAGCCTTCTTCAGGCACTTCGTCTGCTGTAATTGACGAAGCAGGGAATGTGAAAATCCATGGACGTGCACTTTCAGCAGGAATCACGCCTAGCTCTTTAAAATCAAAGTAATGTGAAGCAATGCGGTTATCATCTTTATCTAAAATTAATAGTTCAATTTCGCCTAATTCAATTGCTTCTGTTAATGAAGAACGGAAAAATGCTTTTACATTCCAAGAACCGTTTGCCATTGAAGGCTCGATATTAATTGCTGACAATGATAACTGATTTGGTTTTAATGGTGCTAAATCATTCGCAAGGAAATTAAAAACATATTTTTGTTCCTGTGGTACATCCCATTCAGGATGGAACGATAATTTAGTAATTACGTCACGATTTGCACCTTTTTTAGAAGTATCACCAGATGTTTTTACGACTGATGAAGAATCAACAGCACTGTCTTTACCTACTTTGTCACCTTTTTTAAATAAATCGAATAAACCCATCTGCTATTCCTCCACGTTCATCGTAATGTTTTTCATAAATGTTACAAGTTCTTCTACTATTTTGCGGCGAAGTTCCTGATAGTTTTTACCGAATAATTCTAGTCCTTCACGTTGGTAAATACGCATTGGATCTTCCTGTTGGTAATGACGTAAGCCAATGCCTTCTTTTAAGTGAGCCATTTGTTCTAAATGTTTTATCCACATTTGATCGATGAAGCTCAACATGACTTGCGGAATAATCGCCATAATTTGTTCGTTTTCTGCAAAGCCCTTGATAACTTCTGTTAATTCATTTACAGAAGGATCCATTGCATCGAGCATTTTCTTCACTTTTGTTTCTTCACGGTTCACAGTAACAGGTGTTAAGAATAAAGAGTTCACTGTACGTTCCATTTTATCGAAATCCCACTCAAGCACATCTTTATCTTCCGGGGCATTTTCACGAACAGCAAAATCAACAGTTTCCTTCATCATCGTCACTAAATGTTCCAGAATATTTTCATTGCGTAATACTTTATCGCGTAAATCATAAACTACACGGCGTTGATCATTAATTACATCATCAAGTTTTAAGTTGTATTCACGCATAGAGAAATGAGCGCCTTCAACGATACGTTGTGTACGTTCAATCAGCTCTGACACTTCTTTGTTTTGAATGAGACCGATTTCGTCAGTTGTCATTTTCTTGCGGAATTTCTCTACATCATCTTTTGCGAAACGCTTGAACATATCGTCTTCAATCGAAAGGATGAATCGAGTTTCACCAACGTCACCTTGACGACCTGAACGTCCGCGTAACTGGTTATCGACACGACGACTTTCGTGCTTCTCAGTACCGATTACAAATAAACCGCCAAGATCTTCAACGCCTTCGCCTAAGACGATATCTGTACCACGTCCAGCCATGTTTGTTGCGACTGTTATACGATTTTTTTGCCCGGCTTCCGAGATTAACTCAACCTCTTGCTCGACTGTTTTCGCATTTAATAATTGGAACTGTAAGCCATGCTTTTTCAAGTAACTTGCTACTTTTTCTGATTGTAAAATAGAAGTTGTCCCGATTAATACCGGCTGTCCTTTTTCGTGGCGGCGCACTGCTTCCTGTGCCACATATTCGTATTTTTGCTCAATGTGTTCGAATACGATATCCGGCTGATCCAGGCGTCGACGTGGACGGTTTGTCGGTATTTGAATAACACGCATACCGTAAACTTCTAAAATTTCTTTTTCCTGAGTTTTCGCAGTACCTGTCATCCCTGATAATGTCGGATACATACGGAAATAGTTTTGAATTGTAACTTGTGCCTGTGCTTTGTTTTCCTCGGTGATTGTTACGCCTTCTTTCGCTTCAATCGCCTGGTGTAAGCCATCAGAAAGGGAACGGCCTTCCATAATGCGGCCTGTAAACATATCGACCAATTCGATTTTGTCATCACGAACGATGTAATCAACATCACGCTCAAACATCACGTGTGCACGTACTGCCTGAATTACGTAATGGTACAACGTTTGATGTTCCAAATCGTATAAGTTGTCGACACCGAATGCCGCTTCAACTTTCTCAATACCTTGATCTGTTAATGAAGTTGCTTTTGTTTCATCGTCGAAATCATAATCTTCTTCCGCTTTGAAACGCTTCGCAAGCATTGCAGCAATACGGTGCAATTCTTCGTTTGCACCCATTTTACCAGCAATGATTAATGGTGTTTTCGCTTCGTCAATTAAGACAGAATCTACTTCATCGATAATCGCAAAGTGATATGGTCGCTGAACTTTATCACCAATTGTATGTGCCATATTATCACGTAAATAGTCGAAACCGAATTCCGTTCCAACACCGTATGTAATATCAGCATTGTACGCTTCCTTTTTATCTGCAGGTTCCATCATTGGAACATTCAATCCAACTGTTAACCCAAGGAAACGGTGGATTTGACCGATTAATTCGAAGTCACGTTTTGCAAGGTAATCGTTTACCGTAATAACGTGTACACCTTTACCTTCCAATGCACGAACGTAAGAAGGAAGTGAGGCAACAAGTGTTTTACCTTCACCAGTCGGCATTTCAGCAATATTACCTTCAGTCAATACTAGACCGCCGATTAACTGCACATCAAAGTGGCGCATGTTTAATACACGTTTAGAAGCTTCACGGACAACAGCAAATGCATCAGGGATAATATCAACTAGCTGAGTTCCGTTTTCTAAACGCTCTTTAAATGTAAATGTCATATTTCGAAGTTCTTCGTCAGACATGGGACTATATGTTGCTTCGAGGCTGTTAATTTGCTCTACCGTTTTGTAGTATCTTTTTAGCTCTCGAGCACTTGTTTGCTCTTTATTACGTTTGAAAATTGAGAACATTATTTTACTCTCCTTTGAAATTGGCTACTTTAATATAGTAGACACTCCGTTATTTTATCAAATAATGCACAAAAAGACTACTGACCAAAAGGGAATTCATAGGAACAATATAAATAAATTGGATGAGCTTTCTATTATATTAATAATTATTTGATAGGTTTGAAATATACTAGAAGAATGATAGATGTAAAATTTATGTGAGGTGAATAAATAGTGGAAGGAAATTAAGCTATATTTTATGTTTTGTTCATGCTATACTTATGGTGAATAAAAATGTAGAGTTTTTAATGAATCTCCAAAAGGCGATTTATTGTAATGCTTAATACTACAAAAATTAAGGAGGAGAGACATGATTTACGTGTCTTTAATCGTAGCTTTTATTGCTGCAATTATACTAACTCCGCTTGTGAAGCGATTGGCTTTTCGCCTTGGAGCTGTAGATGCCCCGAACTATCGTAAAGTGCATGCTCGCATTATGCCACGATTAGGCGGTTTAGCAATTTTTGGTGCGTTTATGATCGGGATATTACTTTTAAAATTTGTCACGAACTTCGAAAGTGACTACTTATACGCGATTTTAATTGCCGCGACAATTATCGTAGCAACAGGTATCGTTGATGACATGCGTGAAATTTCCGCTAAAGCTAAATTGCTTGGCCAAGTGATCGCTGCCTGTATTGTTGTATTTGTCGGCGGTATTCAAATTGACAATATTAACTTACCGTTTGGTGGGGAACTGGAATTCGGCTGGTTAGGAATTCCGTTCACAATTATTTGGATTGTGGGTATTACAAATGCAATTAACTTAATCGATGGTCTTGATGGACTAGCTGCAGGTGTATCAACAATTGCTTTAATGACATTAGCCGTAATGGCAATGATCATGGGGAATGGTATTGTTATCGCAATGGCTGCAATTTTGGCTGCTGCAACAATCGGTTTCCTGTTTTTCAACTTCCACCCTGCGAAAATTTTCATGGGGGACACAGGTGCACTGTTTTTAGGATTTATGATTTCGGTGCTCGCACTTTTAGGATTTAAGAACGTAGCGGTTATTTCGTTCGTTATCCCGGTTATTATGTTAGGAGTTCCGATTTCCGATACATTCTTCGCAATCGTGCGTCGTTTGCGTAGCGGTAAAAAGTGGTCAGATCCGGATAAATCGCATTTACACCACCGTTTATTGGATTTAGGATTCTCACATCGTCAAACCGTGACGATTATTTATGCGATGGCTGCAATGTTCGGTCTCGCTGCTGTCATCTTCTCGATGGCGAAAGTGTGGGGCGCAATTTTACTTATTGCCGTTATATTAGTAGCAATTGAGCTGTTCGTAGAAATTATCGGCCTTGCCGGCAAAAACTATAAACCTCTGCTCAACCTCGTAAGAATATTTAATAAGTGAAAAGATCGAAACAAGTAAATGGCATTGTGCTGTTTGCTTGTTTTTTTTTTTTTTTTTTGGGGAATTTTTGACGGAAAGTAGAAAGTTTGGCGGTTAAATTGGACCGGGATGGAGTAAAAGTAGAAAGTTCAGAATCGAAAGTAGAAATTCCTCGTGGAAATGTAGAACGAATACTCGAAGAAGTAGAACCCGTAAATTTATTAGCAAATTCCCGGGGGGAAAGTGGAACAGAATGAAGAGAAAGTAGAAAGTTCAGAAGCAAAAGTAGAAGCTTCTCATGGAAATGTAGAACGAATATCCGAAGAAGTAGACCCCGCAATTTTATTAGCAAATTCGTGGGGTAAAGTAGAACACCCATTTATTATAGGTAGAAACCCCAAATAAAAAACCAACCCCCGTATCACTCGCGGAGGTTGGCTCATCTTATTGTGTATCTGTATCTGTTCTTGTTGTATAAGCTGAATTTGATTGAGAGCTTGTGCCAGAAATATTTGTCGATTCCGGAGTAAGTCCTAAATGACTTTTTAAGATATGGCTTGTTTCTGCAAGCGCTTCTTCATCAAGTTTGTAATAGTAAACACCTGTTGACATGTCGTCATAGCCTTCCAACGTCAATGTGTCAATTCGAGGCATGCCGTTTGTTAAATAGCTGAAGAAAGATTTCATTTCAGTGAACGTCATATCTGTCTTCATATTGTTTCCTACAGCAGATAAAATATCATCGTATTTTGAGATGGATGTAAATGATGCTGCTTTAGTTGCGATTGCCTGAATGATTTCCTGTTGGCGTTTACCGCGTTCAATATCATTGTCCTGTTTACGTGTACGGGCAAGGGCCAATGCTTCACGGCCACCCAATGTTTGCAATCCTGGCTGCAAGTTGACAGTATTGCGGTCGAACTCGTCTTTTTCAAGCATTGCGTAAGGAACTTCTGCTTCAATGCCGCCTAATGCATCGACAATATCGATGAAAGCATTAAAGTTTACACGTAAATAATAGTCAATTGGAATATCAAATAATTCTTCTACAGTTTCAATTGAAGCAAGTGTTCCACCGCGCGCATGCGCATGATTGATTTTATCGTTATATCCGATATGAGGGATGTAAACATATGAATCACGTGGAATACTTACTAGTTTAACTGTTTTTGTTTTATTGTTTAAAGTGGCAAGCAAAAGGGCATCTGTGCGGGAATTGTCTGCACCTTGATCGCGCTTTTCACTATCATCGACACCTAAAATTAAAATAGAAACATTATCTTGGGCAGGCTCAACTTTTACTTCTCGCTGGTCCGACATTTCTCGGTCCTCGATTACTTCATATGCACTGTCTGCAGCATGTTCGGCTTGCTTCGTCAAATAGACACCGTATGCTGTTGCACAAATTACGAGCGAAAGAGTCAGAAGCATCGAAACTTTAAGAAACAATCTGAATTTCGATGAGCCTTTCTTTTTATTTTGCCTTGTTTTCATAAAGATTCTCCTCTAGGTTAGGGATAGGTTACTATATTAACTGGTATATTATAGCTACTTTGTAATCTTATCTAATATACTACAATCTACTTTTGTCGTAAAGTAACGATATCGTGCTTTCTCATGACAAATATTTCGACACGATTACTTCGGAAATTCGATAAAAAGCGCGTCTTCATTTGTAATGACCGCCTGGCCGTTTGTCAGCTCAGTGATCCAGTCAATAAAAGTTTGCTCTTCCTCTTTTAAAACGTGTACATAAATTTCTACATTTTCAGCATACTGAATATCATGAAGAGGGTAGTGGGAACCGCGTATCTCATTTTCTAATTTCCCTAACCACACATAATCAATCCCGATTTTCATTAAATAATGCAGTTTTCGCTCAACAACTTGAGCAGCTGTAATACCTTCTGTTGTTGCTTTACTATAGGCGCGGATCAAACCGCCACCGCCAAGCTTAATCCCGCCGAAATAGCGAGTGACGACAACAACCGTATCTTTTAAACCTTGTTTTTTGAGTACTTCTAACATAGGGACGCCTGCAGTACCACTTGGTTCCCCGTCATCATTCGCTTTTTGGATCTGGTCATGTTCCCCGATCATATAGCAGGAGCAGTTATGGGTAGCCGATGCATGCATCTTTTTTATTTTATCTATAAAGAGAATCGCTTCTTCTTCTGTCTCAACGCGTTCGACATAAGTTAAAAAACGCGATTTTGATATGATGATTTCCGATTCTCCGTAACCTTTTACAGTAATATAGTTATTTCTCATTATCGATTCTCCTTAATATTACAATTTGATTTCAAATTTGTGGTTATAATTTAACTTAAAAAATGATTTACTAATGATATAATATGTATGTACTATAATAGTAGGTTGCAAAGTAAAAAGATAGAGTAGTTCGCATTCTGACTAAGTAAGGTGGGGAAAAAGTGCTAGAAAACAATCAAATAGACATCGCCTCGCTTGATGTAATATTTAATCGAATGTTGGAAACTATTACAAGTTCGAAAGATGATGTATTTATTATAAGCGAACAAAGCCGCAGAAACTTTGAGGAAATGCAACAAGAGCTGGAAGTTGTGCGTCATGAAATTAAGATTATAATAGATGAAAGTGATAACTTGGAAAAGTTGCTTCAATTATCTAGACAGCGATTAGTCGTTGTAAGTAAAAGTTTCAATAATCATTCAGAAGAGCAAATACGTGCAGCTTATGAAAATACAAGTAATTTACAATTAAAAGTTTCCCTTTGCCGGGAGCGTGAAAAGCAGCTAAGAGATAAGCGTGACGATTTGGAAAGGCGCCTGCGCACACTTTATGATACGATTGAAAGAGCGGATCATATCGTGAACCAAGTGAATGTTGTTATTAACTTTTTGACGACCGATCTGAAAAATGTCGGGGCAGCACTTGAACAGGCGAAGATCAAACAGGATTTTGGTATACGTATTATCGCAGCCCAGGAAGAAGAACGAAAGCGTTTATCGCGTGAAATTCATGATGGGCCTGCACAAATGATGGCGAATGTGCTGATGCGTTCAAATTTAATTGACCGCACTTTCCGGGAAAAGGGAGCCGACGCCGCTTTAAAAGAAATTCATGACTTGAAAATAAGCGTTCGCAACGCCTTATCCGAAGTACGCCGCATTATTTATGATTTACGTCCAATGGCACTCGATGACCTAGGTATTGATCCAACATTGAAAAAGTATTTATCTACGATTATGGAATACAATCCAGGTGTTGAGATTCAGTTCCTTTCATATAATAACGAGCGCAGAATCCCTTCAGATTATGAGGTAGCCGTTTTCCGTTTAGTGCAGGAAAGTGTAAACAATGCATTGAAACACGGAAAGCCTAACCTGATTATCGTTAAACTTGAGTGGTTATGTGACGAAATTAATGTTGTAGTAAAAGATAATGGTGTTGGATTTGATACAGAAAGCGCTCGTGAAGGATCTTTCGGTATTATAGGGATGAAAGAAAGAATTGATCTGCTGAAAGGTTCTTTGAAAATTAGCAGCAGTATCGGTAAAGGAACAACGATTTTAATGAAAATTCCATTGCCGACAAAAGATGAAGAGATAAGATAGCAGAATTCCAGGGGGTTTCGAAATGACGAAAATTATTATTGTAGATGATCACCAATTATTCCGTGAAGGGGTAAAACGTATTTTAGATTTTGAAGACACATTCGAGGTTGTCGCTGAAGGTGATGACGGCACAGATATCGTTAACTTATATGAACAAAACGAACCGGATGTTGTATTAATGGATATTAATATGCCTGGTAAAAACGGTGTTGAGGCAACAGCTGATTTAATCGCTGTATATCCGGATGCAAAAGTAATGGTTTTATCAATTCATGATGACGAATCATATGTAACACACGCATTAAAATCAGGTGCACTTGGCTATATGCTGAAAGAAATGGATGCCGATGAAATCGTTGAAGCGATCAAAGTTGTTTCTAACGGTGGTTCTTACCTGCACCCGAAAGTAACAAAAAATCTAGTTGCGGAATTCCGTCGTCTATCAGAGCACGAAAACAAAGGTAATTTCCATCAAACAGAAATCCGCCGTCCATTCCACTTATTAACGAAGCGTGAATGTGAAGTGCTTCAATTATTAACAGATGGCCAATCAAACCGTACAATTGGCGAGACATTATTCATCTCGGAAAAAACGGTTAAAAACCATGTATCAAGTATTTTACAAAAAATGAATGTTAATGACCGTACACAAGCAGTTGTAACAGCAATCAAAAACGGCTGGGTAGAAGTACGTTAATTACATATTAAGCGTTAAAACAGGGATTCGATTTCGTCTCCCTGTTTTTATTTTTGCATATTATTTCCGATTAATAAATAGTTTTAGCCGTGTAGTCTATGAAACATCTGTGAACAAGTTTCGTCCTAATGTTTTGAATGCGGTAGCAAATAATTCGAATTTCGAAATTTATTTTGATAAAGATATTATCTGGTCTTCAATGGTATTCGTATAAAACATCATCTCATGCTAGTTTGAACAAGATGTGTTTTTTCAATATTGTGTGCTAAAATGTTTGCGGGAGGTTGTAAAATTATGAAAAAATGGTTGGTAGCTGTACTTTCGGTTTTTGTACTAGCAGCTTGCGGGGATGAACAAGAAGCTTCACCTGAAAATCTGCAGAAAACGATCGATGAAGGTACTGTAGGTTTTGAAATGATGGGTGGAAAGATTCAAGAAGCAACCGGAGTCCCTAAAGGAGAAGCGAAGAAATTATTAGATGTATTTAATGAATATATTGAAGCATCAAATAATAAAGATATAGAAAGATATATGAAAACTATTTCTAAAAATGCAAAAGGTTTAGATTACGAAGAAGATAAAAAAAATACTTTAGAGACTTTTAAAAAATATGACGTCAAGAGAAGTGCGGAAGACATTACAATTATTAAATATAATGATAAGGAAGCTCACATTTATGCACATATGAGTATGGATGTTAAAGAAATAGGAACTGGGAATGAATATCATAGTAAAGCAAGGCAAGTAACATTATTTATTAAAGAAGAAGGGCAATGGAAAATTTCAGGGTTAAATGGAATGGTCGACAGTGAATAATTCTTGAATATGAGAAAGAGATATATTTAATTATTTAGGCAGTGAATAAAAACTTATCTTCTATAATATATAGTAAAAACATCTTGCGCGAAGTAATGCCAAGATGTTTTTTTCATATAGCGATGAAGGTGTGAAAGTGTAGAGTTCCCTATAAGAAAGGCAAATTACCGTTCACAATTATAGTGAGTTCATGTAAACTAGTGAACATAGGAGAGTGGGAGAGCGATGAAAACAGCAATTGTTACAGATAGTACAGCCTATTTAACACTTGAAGAACGAAATTCGTACAATGTCCATATGATTCCTCTAAGTGTTAACATTGAAGGAACATTTTACGATGAAGAAATCGATATTACAGCTTCAGAATTTTACGACCGTGTGCGCGGTGCAGCGGAGTTTCCGAAAACAACGCAACCGTCTGTCGGAAAATTTGTCGAGCTTTTTGAAACTTTAGGAAAAGATTATGATGAAATTGTAACGATTCACCTATCAAGCGGAATCAGCGGAACTTTCCAAGGTGCTGTCCAAGCGGGCGCAATGGTGGAAGGTGTATACGTTCACGCATTTGACTCGGAAGTTGCCGCCTACTTGCAAGGGTTCTATGTAAAAGAAGCAGCGAAACTAGCATTGGAAGGCGCTTCAGGCGAGCAAATTATGGCACACTTGAACGATTTGAAAGATACAATGGATGATTATATTATTGTTGACGATCTGCAGCATCTGCAGCGCGGCGGTCGTTTATCAGCTGCAGCAGCATTGATTGGCGGATTGCTTCAAGTAAAACCGATTTTAACATTCCAGAACAAAGTCATCGTGCCATTCGAAAAAATCCGTACACGTAAAAAAGCACTACGCCGAGTAGAAGAGCAACTAGCTTCAGCAGTCGAAAAACACGGCGCCCTTCAAGCAACAGTTATTCACGCCAACTGTGAGGATGAAGCACGCGAATGGATGAAGTCTCTTGAAGCGGCTTACCCAACAGTCGATTTCACACTAAGCTACTTCGGCCCAGTAATCGGCACACACCTAGGTGAAGGTGCAATGGCGATGGGTTGGATTAAGAAATAATTTTGTTTTAGGCTTAACAGTTACTACTTCTTAGGGAGGGTGGCTGTTTTTTGTTTGGGGTGAGGGAGGTGGATGACGGCGAGGGGTATTAGAAGTTTGTGGGTGGAAAGTGGAACGTTCTTCACGGAAAGGAGACAGTTTTAAGGTGAAAGTGGAACGGAAACGGGGGAAAGTAGAAGCGGCTGTTGGTATTAGAAGTTCATGGCTGGAAAGTAGAACTTGTGCCCCTAAAAGTAGAAAGTTCTGAGCTAAAAGTGGAAGCTAAAGGGGGAAAAGTAGAAAGTTTCGGGTAAGAAGTAGAAGTGGATGTCGGTATTAGAAGTTCGTGGCTGGAAAGTAGAACTTGTGCCCCTGAAAGTAGAAAGTTCTGAGCTAAAAGTGGAAGCTAAATGGGGAAAAGTAGAAAGTTTCGGGTAAGAAGTAGAAGCGGCTATAGTTATTAGAAGTCCGTGGCCGGAAAGTAGAACGTGAGCCTCTGAAAGTAGAAAGTTCTGAGCTGAAAGTGGAAGCTAAATGGGGAAAAGTAGAAAGTTTCGGGTGAAAAGTAGAAGCGGCTGTAGTTATTAGAAGTTCGTGGATGGAAAGTAGAACTTGTGCCCCTTAAAGTAGAAAGTTCTGAGCTAAAAGTGGAAGCTAAATGGGGAAAAGTAGAAAGTTTCGGGTAAGAAGTAGAAGTGTCTCTCTATATTAGAAGTTCGTGATTGAAATGTGAAACGTCTGTCTCTGAAAGTAGAATATAAACAGGGAAATGTAGAACCTAACGTATTAAAAGTAGAATAGTCCGCGATTACTTCATTAGTCCATTTAATTTCGAAGATCATCAACAACATCTAAAAATAAAATTGAATAAAGGAGCGAAAATTATGTTCCCAACAACCTTAATAAACAAACGTTATCGACTTCTCAAATCCTTTGTCTCAAATATACTCAATTATCCAACCCATACCCGCTACATGGGACTCATCCCCGAACCGGCAATCGTAAATTTCTTCACCGGTAGAATCTGGTCGCGCCATCACACACCATTTCCTCAACAAAAAATTGATACCTATATCAACCACGGCTATTTTGAAACAACCCCCGCTGTCATCACAGCCCCCAAGCTTACTTGCAGGCGTTGTCTAAATGAACGACCACATAAATTCGTTTCCTTTAACTGTGCGAAGTGCCAAAAAATCTGTTACTATTGCCGGCACTGTATTACGATGGGGCGAATGTGCAGTTGTGATGAATTGATTCTCTGGAAAGGAACGGAAACCCCGAAACCAAAATCGCTAGTACAGTTTGCATGGACCGGCAACCTTACCCCTCATCAGCAAAAAGCGGCGAATGAACTCGCACATAGTATTTCACAGAACAGAAATCATCTTTTGGAAGCGGTTTGTGGTGCTGGAAAAACGGAGATCCTTTTCGCTGCAATACACGATTCACTAAAAGCAGGTAAAAGAGTCTGTGTGGCAACACCGAGAACCGATGTCGTATTGGAATTGTACCCGCGTTTTCAGCAAGTGTTTCAAAATATTACAATCCATGCACTTTACGGCGGGGCAGAAATTAACAATCAGTTCGCGCAACTTGTCCTGGCAACGACACATCAGCTGTACCGGTTCGAGCATGCATTTGACGTTATGATTGTCGATGAAGCGGATGCCTTTCCGTATACTTATGATGAGGCGTTGCAGCGTGCCGTATTGAAAGCGAAAAAACCGGATGCCCCGATTGCATTCGTTACAGCCACTCCGTCGAACAAATTGCTCCTTAAAAAAAGAAAAGAAAACTGGGGCTACTCATTTATCGCAAGAAGATTCCATGGTCATCCTTTACCAGTTCCGAGGTTCCAATCACTCTGGAATTACGAAAAGGCACTTCAGAAAAATAAAATCCCACAAAAGCTTGAAGTCTGGCTCTACAAAAGACTTCAATATAACGAACCTTTCCTTATTTTCTTCCCTACAATCGAAATGATGGAACAAGCAACACCGCTGTTTCAAAAAATAGAATCTACTATTGTAAGTGTCCATTCCGAAGACCCCTACCGGAAAGAAAAAGTTCTGCAATTGCGCAATGAACAACGGAAAGGTCTATTAACTACGACTATACTGGAACGCGGAATCACCATTAAAAATGTCCAGGTAGCCGTAGTCGGAGCGGAAAATCCTGTCTTCACATCGAGTGCGCTTATTCAAATTAGCGGAAGAGTCGGACGGAATATACAGTACCCTACTGGTGATATCGTATTTTTCCACCATGGCATCACGATGGAAATGGACCGGGCACGCAATAAAATAATGGAGATGAACCGCCATGAATAAGCAAATCCTGAATTGCCTATTATGTGATCGCGAACTCCATCAAAATATTGGCTGGAAAGAGCTGATCCTAAAAACATTACCTCAAACAATTTGCCCTCGTTGTGAACAACGCTTTCAACGAATCGAGCAGCAACAGGAAGAAGGTGTCGTATCTTTATTCCACTATAATGAAGCAATGAAAGATTATTTGCACCGCTATAAGTTTCTTCACGATATACTCCTTGCAAAATTATTCAATAAAATCATCCATGAACAGCTTAAAGATGAAACCCGCCTCATTATCCCGATTCCAATGCATCCCGAAAACTTGCGACTAAGGACATTCGCACATATCGATGAATTGCTAAAAGCTGCAAATATTCCGTTTGCTCATCATTTAACCAAGGTTTCGAATGAGCTGCAATCATTAAAAACAAGAGAAGAACGTCTAAAAACCCCGCAATTATTTGAAGTTATCAACCCTACTGCAATAAAAGATAAAAACTTACTTATAGTTGACGATATTTATACTACAGGGACAACATTAAACCATGCGAAAAAGGCTCTGCTCGAAGCGGGCGCAAAAACAGTGGACGGATTCACATTAATCCATGGATAAAGAAAGAACCTATTATTTAATTAAGATCATAAAGAGTTTTAATTGTAATCGAATGAGGAGAGATTAAAATGGCTGAATTAAGAAATTGCCCAGGATGTAACGGTTTTTTTAACTATACGGGTATGAGGGATGTTTGCCATAACTGTGCACAAAAAGAAGAGGATCAATATCAGGAGGTGTATCGTTTCCTGCGTAAGCGTGAAAATCGAGCTGCAAATGTCGACCGGATTGTAGAAGCAACGGGGGTTGAACGTGACTTGCTATATAAATGGGTAAGAAAAGGACGTCTGCATCCGGCGATGTTTCCGAACCTTGGCTACCCATGTGATAACTGTGGACGTATAACAAATTCAGGAAAGCTATGTGAAAAATGCCAAAATGAATTAAAATCAGAATTGCGTACATTGGAAGCGGCACAGGAATTCCGAGAAGAGATGGATCGCCAAAATCGCGCAACTTATCTCTCCGGGAAAAAATAATTGTTTAAAACGAAGTCGTTTAAATAGGACTTCGTTTTTATTTTTTGTAAAATGAGCATAATAAAATACTACATAAGTCCGGTTTTTGCGATAAAGCATAAACAATCGGCTAAAGCAGTCGAAATATATAGTAGACAAAAAAGCTTTTAATTTGAGAGGAGGTCTATAAAGATGAAGATAAATCCAATCGGTGTGCAGGCGGTCAATCCGTACAACAAACAGGCACGCGCTGTAAAAACGGCAGAAACCCAAAAATCATTTGCAGACCAGATCGAAATTTCAAGTAAAGCAAAAGAGATGCAGGCAAATTCGACCTATGCAAATGAGCGTGCAGAGCGTGTGAAAAAGATTAAGGAAGATATTGATTCTGGAAACTACAAAGTAGACGCAAAGCAGGTTGCTGAAGACATGCTGAAATTCTACCGCGACTAATCACAGAAATTTAACAGGTAAGGGAGCGCTAAATACATGTCAATTGCCACAATTGTCGTCACGCTGGAGAAGCTAGAGAAAATGCATAAAAGTCTGCTGGAACTAGCGCTTGCGAAAACGGAATATATTAAGCAAGGTGATATGGAAAAGCTTGATCAGCTCATCAAAAATGAGCAGGCACATGTAGCGGCGATTAACACACTTGAACAACAGCGTCAGTCGATGGTAACGGATTACCTCCGAGCAAAAGGAATTGCTCTCACTGACACACCGTCTGTTGCCGATGTGATATCGGCCGCTGAAAACAGCGAATCCACAGAAGAATTGGTCAGTGTGCGCGAACGACTTATCGCGCTCTTGAACCAATTAAAGATGCAAAACGATTTGAATCAGAAATTGGTCATGAACTCATTGCAGTTTATTAACATTACATTGGATGCAATGCGCCCGCAGCGTACGGAACAGTTCAATTATTCCGGTGCACAAGTGCGCGGTAATGCAGAAGTAACGAAGCGTTCGTTCAATGAATTTAAAGCCTAATCGCATGTAAGCTTCCGCATGCTGCGGGGGTGATACATGCGTTTTTTATTGATACTTTGTTCGATATAACACACTTAAAAGGGAGGTCCTGCAATGCGTTCAACATTTATGGGACTTGAAGCAAGCAAGCGCGGTCTGTTCACACAGCAATCAGCGCTATACACAACAGGACATAATATTTCAAATGCCAATACAGACGGCTATTCGCGTCAGCGCGTTAATATGGAAACAACACCGGGATTTCCAAGTCCGGGTTTAAATACAGGTAAATCGGCGGGGCATATCGGAACGGGGGTACAGGCACATTCTGTACAGCGGATTCGAGATGGTTTCGTAGATCAGCAATACAGACAGGAAACGCATAAGCTTGGTTACTGGCAGACGAGATCTCATTCTATCAGTCAACTGGAAGATGTGCTGAATGAGCCATCTGATTACGGTCTGGCAGAATCGATGAATGAGTTATGGAATTCCCTGCAGGATCTGAATGTTCGTCCGGAAAATGGCGGAACACGTGCGGTTGTCGTGCAGCGGGGGATTGCAGTAGCGGATTCTTTCCATTACATGCACAGCTCGATTAAAAAAATCCAGGATAATGCTGGTGCAGAAATCGGAATTCAATTGAGAGATGCGAACTCGATTTTGAAGCAAATTGGCGATCTGAATGCGCAAATCCAAACAATCGAACCGAATGGGTATATGCCGAATGATTTATATGATGCACGTGATAGTTTAATAGATGAGCTGGCAACACATTTCCCGATTGAAGTGAAGCGTTCGGAAAAAGGTTCAGGCGGGAATTCGCTTGCTATAGCTGAAGGACCTGTTACCGTTTCACTTATTTTAAAAGATGGCTCAAAGCTTAAACTCGTAGACGGGAAAGATTATGCCCAGTTCCGTACAGATGATGCAGTTGATGGCGTTACACCAGTCGGCAATATGACAGGGATTTCCCTTGTGAAATTAGACAAAGACGGAAATGATACCGCACTCCCGGCTGACTGGTCTCAAACAGACACTACTGTTGACATCAATGACATTAGCGACCTTGGGAAGTTTAAATCATTAGTCAATTCTTACGGGTATACAAACAATACCGGTGAGACAACAGGGCTCTTCCCAGAAATGATTAATAAATTAAATGACATGGCTAAGGCTTTTGCTGAAAAGTTCAATGAAATCCATAAAAGTGGAACAGATTTAGAAGGAAATCAGGGAAAAGACTTCTTTATTTCAAATGATCCGCTAGTACCAGGCATTACTGCTGAAAATATTTATGTATCGGACACAATCATAAAAGATCCGAACACAATTGCGGCTTCAGATTCAGATATTGGCAATGCAGAAGCGGGGAACGGTAAAAATGCACTTCTTCTGGCAAATATGAAGTTTGTTGGGTTAGAAGATTTGGATAATCTGAGTGTCCAAACATACTTTGAAGGCTTAATCGGACAGCTCGGTGTAGACGGCCAGCAAGCAGCACGCCTTGAATATAATGCAGGAACACTTCAACAGGCAGTGAAAGAACGCCGTGACTCGGTAAGTTCTGTATCGCTCGATGAAGAAATGACAAATATGATTACATTCCAGCAGGCATATAATGCCAACGCCCGTATGATTACTGTAATCGACGAAACACTCGATAAAATCATCAACGGCATGGGCCGTGCCGGATTATAGGAGGTAGACCGAAATGCGCGTTACACAATCAATGCTTTCAGGCAATATGCTTCGTAATTTATCAAACAGCTATGAAAAAATGGGGAAACTGCAGGAGCAGGTGAACACAGGGAAAAAGGTGAACCGCCCATCAGATGATCCCGTTACTGCTATGAAAGGTATCAACTACCGTGCCGAGCTAAACAATGTGGAGCAATTTGTCCGCAATATCGGTGAAGCACATAACTGGCTTGATACGACAGATGACACATTCGATAAAATTGGTTCAACAATTCAACGAGCAAATGAACTGATGGTACAGGCTTCATCTGATACTAATACTGTAGATGACCGTAAAAAAATCGACAGTGAACTTCAGCAGATAAGAGAACATATTCAAAACTTAGCGAATACGAAAATTGGTGACCGCTATATTTTCAGCGGGACTAAAACTACGACACCACCATTTGATGGGAAAAATTTTGTAGACGATCCAGCGTTTGCAAAACCAATTGAAATTGAAGTGTTCAGTGGAATTATGTTGCCGATTAATAGTACCCCAATCGATGTATTTAAAGATATCGATAAAATGTTTGAAGATATCAGCGCAGCGATTGAAGGTGGTGCAACAGGCAGTGAGCTGGCAGAACATATTTCAACGATTGACAAAAATATGAATAAGCTCCTTGAAACAAGAGCAGGAATCGGTGCACTTCAAAATCGTGTGGAATTGATGGACACACGCCTGCAGTCACAGGAAGTAATTGCAACAAAGCGTATGTCTGAAAATGAAGATATCGACTATGAAAAAACGATTACGCAAATGATTACACAGGAATCGATTCACCGTGCTGCCTTATCGGTAGGGGCTAAAATTATTCAACCAACATTAGCAGATTTTTTAAGATAATGAAAAAGCGTTTGGACACATTGTGCCAAGCGCTTTCTTTAAAGGGAGGGACAATATGAATATCCCGCAAATTCAATTACAGACAACTAGAGGACAAATCGGACTGATGACACAAAGACCGGTCCAGCAGATCGAACAGCCAAAAGCCGATTTGGATATCCAGCAGCCAAAAGCAGAGATGTCGATCCGTACAACGAAGTCGGAGCTATCTATTGATTCGGTTGAAATGCGAGAAAGTCTTGATTTAATGAGTTCACGCAGCCGAACAGCCGAAGTTGCCCAGTACAGTAAGCAAACAGCAATGGAAGGATTGGCAAGAAGAGCACAAGAAGGCAGCGAGCTCATGAAAATTGAAAACGGTGGCAATCCTCTTGCCGAACAGGCAAAAAGAACAGGAAGACAGCCATATTCAAGCTTAGGAATTAAATTTATCCCCCAAGCCGGTAGTGTCAAAATAAATTTCACACCTGGTTCGGCAGATATTCAGATAGAACCACAAAAGGTGATTAATAATACGAATATAAACAAGCCAATCCATAACTACACACCTGGGAAAGTGAATGTGGAGATGCAGGAATACCCGTCTCTGAAAATTGATTGGCTTATATAAAGGAGAATACGATGAAAATTACAACTGCTTATATGGGGGAAGTCGAAATTAACCCATCCCAAATCATTAAATTTGAGCATGGTTTACCTGGTTTTGAAGACGAGAAGGAATTTATACAGCTGCCATTGTCAGAAGGTAGTGCGTACCAAGTACTGCAGTCCGTAAAAACAGCGGGGCTAGCATTTATTATTACAAGCCCATACGCGTTAATTAAAAATTATAACTTTGACTTGGAAGACTCGGTTATTCAAGCACTGGATATTAAAAGTGCTGGAGATGTCGCGGTATTTGTCATTGTGTCTTTAAAGGATATGCTGGAAAAATCTACAGTTAATATGAAAGCACCAATTGTATTAAATATCGAAAACCAAAAAGCAAAACAAATTATTTTAGAAGAAGATTATGAAATCCGCCATCAGTTAGCTACAAATAAAAAGGAGGTATGAACACATGCTTGTATTAACAAGGAAAGTAGGCGAAACAATCTGGATTGATGAAGAGATTGAAATCGTTATTACCGAAGTGAAAGGCGACCAGGTGAAAGTAGGAATCCGCGCACCACGGCATGTGGACATAATCCGTGGCGAATTGAGAAAGGATATTTCTGATTCGAATACAGAGGCAGCAATTAAGGATTTATCACTGTTTGATAAGTTGAAATAAAAAAGAAAAAAAGATTAGAAAACTATTAAACAAAAAAAAGTTCGTCCGATAATAATAGTGTCAGCAAGAGAAGCCAGACCGGCCGGCTAACTTCTCTTCTACATAAAACAAAATTTGCCCACAAGGACGTGGGTCAAACATTCCAGGGAGGAAATTATAATGAGAATTAATCACAATATTGCAGCACTTAACACACACCGTCAATTAAATACGGCGTCTACTGCTCAATCTAAATCAATGGAGAAATTGTCTTCAGGCTTACGTATTAACAAAGCTGGAGATGACGCTGCAGGTTTAGCAATTTCTGAAAAAATGCGTGGTCAAATTCGCGGTTTAGATATGGCTTCTAAAAATGCTCAAGATGGCATTTCTTTAATTCAAACTGCTGAAGGTGCATTAAGTGAAACACATGATATTCTTCAACGTATGCGTGAATTAGCTGTACAGTCGGGTAATGATACAAATACAGATTCGGATCGTAAAGAACTTCAAAAAGAAGTAGATCAACTGGCACAAGAAATTACTCGTATTTCAAATAATACAGAATTTAATACTCAAAACCTTTTAAATGGTGGAATGACTTCTGCTGGTAATGGTGAAGTGAAATTCCAAATTGGTGCAAATGCTAATCAAAGTCTTACAATTAGTATCAATGCAATGGATGCAAAAACATTGGGTGTAGCTAGAGATACTTTTACTGCAACAGGTACAAGTGCTGGTGATATAAATACTGTAACTTTTGATAATGATAATTTAGGTTCTGAAGTTGTCAATGGTGCGGTTATTTCTGCACAATATACTGCAGCAAACTCTGCACAGCCTGCAACAGCTGGGACAGTAATTGGGACAGCTGCAGCGGAAGCTAATGTAACTAAAGGTGGAGACTTGGAATTAAAAATTAATGGTGGATCATCATTTACTGTTACTATAGCTGATAATGCTTCAAAAGCGGATGTTGTAAATGCAATTAATACTGCTGCTAATGCTGCGAATAGTACAACTGGTATTAATTACGCATCTTTAGATGGATCAGGTGTATTATCAATTGGATCAAATACAACTGGTACATCATCTTCAGTATCAGTAGTAGATGCAACAGGTACTGGTAATACAATCTTGAATGACTTAAAAATATCTGCAGGTACTGAATCGGGTTCAGCATCAACAGCTGCAACATCTGCAAAAATTACACTTACAGATGCAGAAGGAAACACCCAAGATATTAATATTTCTGACCCAGATGCAACATCATTATCTGTAACTTCTGGAAATTTTTCTGGATTAACTTTTAATATGGATGCAACTAAAAAACTGTCAGATTTGGATTCAGTTAATGATACGATAACTGTAACTACTAATGTTGATGTTGCTACAGCAGCTTCATTTAATGGTGGCACTACAGCAGCTAATGCTAAAGCTGGTATCGATATTTCTACTCAATCTACAGCTAATGATGCTGTTACAGCCATTAATAATGCTATTGAAACTGTTTCTTCTGAACGATCTAAATTAGGGGCAACTCAAAACCGTTTAGAGCACACAATCAACAACTTAAATACATCTTCTGAAAACTTAACTGCTGCGGAATCTCGTATCCGTGACGTAGATTATGCTTTAGCTGCTTAGGCAGTGACAAGCACAGTCGTCCTAGCTGGTAACGGCTAGAGATAATAATCGGGTGAATTGCTGGAAACCCCTAAAACTTACTTCCCTACAACGTAGTTGGAAACGGCAAGCGTGAACGGTCGAAAAGAAGTGAGATTGGGCAATCAGCAGCCAAGCTCCTGTCTCGAAAGAGTGGAGAAGGTTCAACGACTAGGATAGACCATCTAAAAGCTAAGCTCATGGTGATGAAATCCATAGGTGAAACAATGTCCATCAGCATTGTGAATCCGAAGTGCCCGACCCCTACTTTTAAAGAGGGTGAAGATATAGTCTGGTCATTTATGAAAGTAAATGTTCGCACGATGGCGAAAGAAATGATGGAACAAACTAAGAATTCAATTCTTTCTCAAGCAGCACAAGCAATGTTGGCTCAATCAAATCAGATGCCTCAAGGAGTTTTACAACTTCTGAGATAATGATAGAAGGGCGTCTTACCTGGTAACGGGTAAGAGCATCACTGGGTGAATTGCTGGAACTTCCTAAAGCTCGATCAACTACAACGTAACTGGAAACGGTCAGCGTGAATGTTAAAAAATAATCGAGATATGACAATGGATAATCAGCAGCCAAGCTCCTGTAAGGAAACTTTGGAGAAGGTTCAACGACTAGGATATACGGTCTAAGGCATATGCTATGACAATGAAATCCGTAGGGCAGCAATAGCTGTTCGAAGTGCCCAGCCCCTATAGATTTAGGGTGAAGATATAGTCTATTCTGTAAGTGAAAGCTACAGTCGCAAAGCAAGCGAACCAACAACCACAAGGCGTATTACAATTATTACGTTAATCAATAACTTATGAAAGGGATCCTATTTATAGGGTTCCTTTTTCTCATATCATGTTTTCATTTATTAAGTATTAGGTGGAGGTAAATTTGTTATTTTATTGCGAAGCAAAAAGTAATAATAGTGCAGTTTTAGATGTACACAATCTAGAAGAATTAAAACAATGGTGGTTGGAACTGGATATTTCTCCTTGGATTTCAGAAGATCAACGTAGTCTAATTGAAATTAAGAATTTGAAAATAGTAAAGTACCGTGGATTACGTGAAGGTTTATGGTATAAAATACCTGATAATTTTTGGTCTGAATTTAAATTCGATTTAGAGAAATTCTCGTATGCACAAGAAAACCGATCTTTGCTTTTTCGTTTATCTGTTAACTATGAAGGAATTGATAATATAGATTTTGTTTCTTATAGAACTGATAATTTAGAGGAGTGAGATTAGTGATAAATAGTTTAATAAAAAGTTTAGATACCTTTAAAGGATCAATTGAAATTATTGTTCGAGATGTGGGACACGGAAACTGGAATGAAATACGATTTGGTACCACTCGTATTTTTTTTGATATAGGGGCCCAAAAGGATTGGCATGAAAATAAAGTTCAAAATCTTGTAACTGCAGCTAATATAAGAAAAAGTGAAAATATTTATATTTTTGTTAGCCATTGGGATGTAGATCATTATCATGCTATATTAAAATTATCGGATTTCGAATTAAAGCAGATAAAGGGCTTTTTTGCGCCAGAACGCATACCAAAAACAAATACAGCCGAACGGGTGAAACATCTCTTGAATAGTGCTGGTATTGGTTTATACCTAATTCCATGGACAACCAAAAAGCATACAGACAAAAGAATAGAGCTTAATATGGTATTTGGTGGGGATAAATTAAAAATATTCAGATCTTCAAAAACAAATTCTAGAAATTTAGATAGTATTGTATTTTATATTGAAACCTACAAAAACAGTGTGATGTTAACGGGTGATCAAAAATATGAGAAGCTTTATGACTACATTGTCAGTGAAGTTTTACCAAAAGCACCAATGATTTTTGTATTACCACACCATGGAGGTAATGCAGGAGATTTTAATATTAGCCATTGGAGTACAACTTCTCTAGAAGAAGTAATTATTTCTTACCACGAAAGTAATACTTATGGTCACCCATTAGAGAATAATTGTAGAACTGCACAGAGCTTATTGGTATGTAAACCAATTTTGTCTACTAATGATACGGGAGATAAAGTATTCCTATTATGATATAATATTCGGGTGCACGAAGAATTTCTTGCACTCTATACATAGATAAATGGATACTCCAATATAGTGAAATTTTATACACCGGGTGCCAAACATAATTCAATACAATTTATAAATATACATTAAAAAATCTAGAGTACGCTTGTTTTCTACTTAGCGATTACCACATAGATTAAGTTGTATTCATTATGTTATTTACTGTTGTTGGTTCCATTCTTTTTGAAAATATACTGCACCGGGTGCGCATACAAAGCCTCTGCTTTTCATTAGCCACAATATTTTTTATTTCCCCTGTTCAGAGCCAACGCATATTTTTGGCTCAAAAATGAATTTGGCGAAATTGATATAGGGCTTATTTTTAAATAAGTGTCATTTTAGGTCTTTTGTCAGGAGTTGACGCTTATTAGAAAATAAGTTGTATATCGTTTTTCTGGATTTTCAGATTTTCCGAAAAATTGCGATAGGAAAATTTCCATTGCGGTTTTGCAGTAGTCGCGACCTTTTGTGTATGCCAATTTTCTGCACCGGGTATACACACAATTAAAGGTGTAGTTGCCAATAGCCAGTTTATTGCTGTATCACTTAATACAACAATTCATTACAGTGTGCTCGGTTTTGCCCATGTTTTTGGCGAAAAATGTCTATGTCTCTACATACGAAGGAAGTCCCCTCTCTATACACTAAAACAATATTCCACCAACTTACTAACAGTCAGTCCCGTTTGCTGGCGTATCGTGGCTAGCGTGTATCTATGATTTTCTTGAAGAATAATCTGATAGCTTTTCATAGGTTGTTCAGTACTCCGAAAAGTTTTAAAGGTATCAAAAATAAAATCTTTGCAAATCCTGCCCGTTTCATCAATTAGTAAGGTATTCAATTTATGGAGCTGCTCATTAATTTCATAAGTAGGATTATTAAGTTTGATTTTTTCAGGCAAGTAAATAGAAGTTCTTTTGGCAATTGCTTTAATGGGTTGTGCCGCCAATGCTTTTCTGTTCATGGATTCATGTAGCCAAGGGGAAATTAGATGCAGAAAATAAATAATTTGAAATTGATCATACAGAATAAGACGGTTTTGGCCGTCTCTATGAAACCGTAAGTGGAACTTTCTAAACAGATAGTGTAAAAGCCATGTATTTTCATCTTCCGTAAAACTGTCTGTAGACAAAATAATCTTCTGTGCAACATTGTTCACGATTTTCAAATGGCCATCATCCTGATACCACCAGGCAAGCGCCTGTTCGTTCAGATAGTGTTCGAGAAAATTGAGAGGCAACTTCTTTTTTCTATTAGGGTACCATTGCTCGTATAATTCTGAAATCACAGGACTCGTTCTGGACTGCACAAAGAAGCTTTCAGAATACCCTTTTTCAAGTCGTGAATCATATACTTTTTTGTATACAGGCGGATTTAGCGGCAAGAAAGGCTTTAGCGATTCATAGCAATAATTTGTCCACTCGTAATCCTCAGCTCTGTGCATAAATTGGAATCTTGCTTTTCTGCTTCCTTGTTTAGTCATAGAACCGTCTCCTAACAATTTTCCGCAAATAAAATAATAGAATTCATTTTCCTCATTCATAGTTTTCACCCTTTACAAATAAGAACGTATATTCTTATTTTAGCATGGTTGTATAATTTCCTGCACTTAATATTCACTCAACTAATATATTAAAATTAACCAAGCAGATTCTATAAAGATCTTTAGATATGAAAAAATCAAAAACAAATAAAAAGCCATTTACTGTTTCTTCCGTTATAGTAAATAAAACTAATTAGAATGGAGATTCCTATGACTAATGAAAAAGAAGAACTCACTTTTCTAGAGTCGCAGCTGGAGTGGATAAAACAAAGAGATGAACTGCTTGAGCAAATTGAAAATAAATTATACAAAATGAAACAGATTGCCGAAAAAGTAGCAGCAAACGGAGATTTTATAACGGTGAATGAAAAGCATCAATTAAATGAACGATTTCTGCAGTTGAAATCTGAAATAGCAGAATTAGAAAGAGGGCTTCAAATTTACTATAATTGATGAAATGTAGGTAAATTATTTTTCTATCTTCCAAACAACGATAAAACAATCAGAAATGCAGCCGATAAAATATAAAAGAAGATGTGGTATCGGAGGGGTAAAAATGCGAATTGACGGAACGAGTATTTCAATGCCTAACATGACACAACAGTCGGGGGAAGGACAACCACCGCGTCCTGCACAGACGGATATCATTACCAAACAAATTCAACCAACAGAAGAGAAAATAGATACGAAAGAAAAACTGGAACAGGCAATCGATTCTTTGAATGAGTTTTTTACAATTAATAATAGTGAATTGAAGTTTGTATTCCATGAAGGACTGGATACGTATTATGCACAGCTAGTAAATTCGGAAACCGATGAGATTATTCGGGAAATTCCCTCTAAAAAAGTGCTGGATGTGTTTTATGAAATGCAAAAGCTCGTAGGAATGATAGTCGATAAAAAAATTTAGTGCCAGCCGTAATAATGCTGGGCAAAATTGAGGATAAGTAGTTTGGAGGAGATTATATGTCAACGATGCGTATTGGCGGTCTGGCATCAGGGATGGATATAGATAGTATTGTAGAAAAGTTAATGGTTGCTGAGCGAATGCCGATGGACAAGCTCGAGCAGCAGAAGCAGATTTATGAATGGCAGCGTGATGCCTATCGTGACGTCAATAAAAAGATGACGACATTAGATACGTATATTGCCGATAATTTTATTTTAAAAAGCCTAAATACGAAAACGGCGACAAGCTCGAATGCGGATCTTGTTTCGGCTGTCGCAACAGGAGCGGCATCGGGCTCGCTGTCGATTGAAGGTGTATCGCAATTGGCGAAAGCCGCGCGGGGTATTGGGGAGCAAATAAATGCAACAACTAGCACGAAGCTGAGTTCTTTATTTGGGACTGAAACGATGCCGACAAAATTTACATTAAACGCAATTGATACGCAAGGGAAATTAGGTAAGGAAGTATCGATTGGCATTGATGCAAATACTACAGTAGGCGAATTAATAACTAAAATCAATGGGAGCAATGCGGGCGTTTCAGCAGTATTCGAGAATGGGCGTTTATCGTTAACGGCCCAGAACACCGGTAAGGCAGTTGATGGCGGTGCTGCGATAAAGACAGATGAAGAAAATGGCAAAGTGCTTTTTGGTAAATTAGGACTTTCTAAATTAGTAACAGAAGATGGGCAAAATGCAAAATTCCAAGTAAACGGCATCGCCACGGAGCGCACAACGAATTCCTTTTCGCTGAACGGCTATAATATTACGCTGAAGTCTGTATTCAATGAGGGTACTACAATTAAGAAAGCAGCTCAGGATACAGTGGACTTTGCTGAAAAAGAACTAAAAAGTACGCTGACAACCCTTGCTTCCAAATATAATGTAACATTATCTGAAGACGAAACAATAGAGAATCAAATAAAAGCTGTGAGAGATGCAATTACAATTAAAACTAGTGATGAAGACCCGATAGTGTCAGCGGAAGCTGAAGAAGCAAAAAAGTTGCTTAATACAAGTGAAACAACTTACACTAATGCGAAAAAGGCACTGGATGATGTTATCACTAATAAGCCTGAAACTACCGTACCTGCTAGCACAGTAACAATGACTTCTTCCACAAACGTCGACGAAATCCTGACTAAAGTAAAAGAATTCGTCGCAACATACAATGGCTTCATCACAGATCTGACTGCTCAAACAAAGCAGCCAAAATACCGCGATTATCAACCATTAACAGAGCTTCAAAAGAAAGAGATGGATACAAAAGATATTGAGAATTGGGAAACTCGCGCGAAAAGTGGTTTATTACGCAATGACTCCATTATTACAAGCGGACTTTCATCACTGCGTGGTCTTGTTTACCAAACAAACCACGCGGTAACAAATCAAAAGTACAACGCCCTGTACACAATCGGAATCGGCACTTCGAAAGATTATATGAGCGGTGGTACGCTTGAAATTGATGAAACGAAATTGCGTAAAGCATTGGAGGAAGATCCAGATGCAGTTGTGCAATTGCTTACTATGAGCGGCGAAAAATCTGCAACTGTAACGAAGGCTGACGGTACAACAGTTCAAAGCGATACACGCGGTTTCATGCGAAAAATCCGTGATGAGATGGACATTATCGAGAAGAAAATCGATGAGCGTGCAGGCCGTGGTTCAATGACGGAAACGCAATATACGTTAGGGAAATACTTGCGCAATGTCAATCAAAGTCTTGATGCATGGAAAGATAAACTAGTATCTATCGAAGACCGCTACTGGAAGCAGTTCGGTGCGATGGAAGCGATGATTAACAAGGCGAACAGTCAATCGGCTTCATTGATGAGTCAGTATTACTAAAAGAGCGGAGGCGAAAACATGGCGGTAGAACAGCAATTACTTCAAGTTTCCGCAAAGCTTTTTAAACAGCTCGGGGAAGTGGGGCAAACAGAAGACCGTGATGCACTTTTAAAAACGGTTGATGAGCTGCTGGAAGAGCGCGGTCAGCTCATTGCCTCCCTTCAGCAGGAAAATATTCAGCTGTCGAAAACCAACCCGCAGCATGCGCTGTTGCAGGAGCTCGACAAAGGGATACAGGAACGACTGGCATCGCTCATGGGCGAAATCAGACAGGACATGAAAAACGTTCAGACAGCAAAAAAAAGTGAAGTGCAATATAATAACCCGTATGCGTCCGTTCGTGTCATGGACGGGAAGTACTACGATCAAAAGAAATAACAACGTGCCAGGCGCGTTTTAACTATAGAGGAGTGTGTAGGATGACAGTTCAAACAGCAGCTGCTTTTAATGCATATAAACAAAACAGTGTGACAACGGCGTCACCGGGTGAGCTTACATTAATGCTATACAATGGCTGCCTGAAATTTTTAACGAGAGCTAAAAAAGCGATTGAAGAAAAAAATATCGAAGAAAAAAACACAAACATTCAAAAGGCTCAGGCTATTATTTCGGAACTGATGTCGACTTTAAATAAAGATCTTGAGGTATCTAAGCAAATGATTCCATTGTACGACTATATGAACCGCCGTTTAATGGAAGCGAATATCAACAATGACTCTACAATTATCGTAGAAGTCGAAGGCCTCGTAACAGAATTCCGCGACACATGGAAAGAAGTAATCAAAATTACACGCCAGCAGCAATATGGTACTGCTGGACAAGTTTAAAATATAGAAGCCGTTGTGAGAAGAATACAATCTTTTCACAACGGCTTTTTCAAATATAACTTTTCTCTCAAATTTCGACTTCTTTATTTATAAAATTTAAAATAGTCAAAATAGTATTGATTATATTGTACTATTTTGTATAATGTAAATAATTAGCAAATTCTACTTGAAAAAATCTAGTTTAGATTAGGCATACATAACCGATAGACCTACATTAATCTAATACATCCTACGATCATCAGCATCAATAATTTAATATTCGCCTTTTACTAAATAGAAAACGGTAATATTAAACCCCAAAATGCAACTACATCCCATGAATCCGAAAATTTCATCCGTTTTCCAATACATAATAAATCGGTTAGTCGTCTATTACAATCTATTCCGTTGCGGTATTGTTTTTGGCTGGAAAAATTCTATTACTTTTATTCATCAAAGAAAGCGGTTACCATCCAGGTTAACCGGTAAAGGGGGTGAGTGAGTATGTGAAATGGCAAAATAAAAAACCCCAAGTGAAGATCCTGCATAGACATCACCTGAGGTTTGATCGCCGGAGTATACCGACATATAGTAAGTATACTCCTTTTTACTAAAAATGATAACTACAAATTGGAAGGAGTATGGAAAATGTATAGAAATTCCTTGTATGATGCCTGTGTATTAAAGCCTGAATTTGATCAGTTTAATAATCTTTATACGCTTATGATTACTCCAAATGGCTATAAAAAAGTCCCTTTAACACCGATGCAATTGCTCGATATGGAGCTGAAACAACATGGTTCCAGCTTAAAAGGTGCAAAGGAAGCTGCAAATGCAATGCTTGACTCCAAATCTGTTAACCCGATCATGATTCCGAGGTCTCGGCTATCTCATTTTTGGTTTCCGACAGAGGCGATGCGTAATATCGAAGATTGTATGTACTTTGCATTGCATCATGTCGATGATATCAAGCCGCATTTGGAAAATCATTCAGTTGTCATTTTAACAAATAATGAAAGAATTAAAGTGCCTGTATCGTACAGTAAACTGAATAAGCAGTGGATGAAGGCAAAAGATTATTGTTCGACTACCTTAATAAAGCAATTTTACAGGGATACTGTATATTCAAATGCCGAGCAACAAATTATGTTAAAATGCGCAGAAATAAATGAAGAGTATGTAATCCACTAATAAGCATAGAGTTTTACGCAAAGGATCATCCCAATGTGTGAAACTCTTTTTGTTTCTCAATTTTTTATCGATTGCACATTCTTTTATTGCAAACGGAAAAAATTCCAGGTCAATTGTCATGAGTTTGAAGTCACAATTTCTCCTTAAAATAGCAATTAAGCACATAGACATTTAATCGTATATTACATCATAATGTGGGTATATAAATTGTAGCAATGAATGGCTAGGGGGAACAGTTATGGCGTTTAAACGCACAGAAGGATTTCGCTTTACTTTTGGGGTCCCAATCGAAGCAAATTTTACCGAATTGATCAATGGAAAACAGGAACAATTAGAGGTGATAAAATACCCTTGTGAAATCATCGATGTAAGCCCGCACGGAATGAAAATGTTTTCTTCTCGGGAAATTGGTGAAAATAATAATAACCTGGTGCAGTTGGAACTGGAATTCATTTTAGACGAAGTATTGATTAAGGCCATTGGAGACATCGTATGGAAGAAGAAATACGGCGGTAAGTTTCAATATGGTTTGATCTTCGAAAATCAGCCAGGTATTGAAGAATTAATCGTCAGTGAGTTAAAAGTTCGTCGCAAAAAAGAAGTCGGACGTAATTAAATTGGTTGGTTACCATTGATTCCATATAACGATACGGTGTCTTTCTTATCAATATGTAGGACAACTTGTCGAAAATTGAAAAAAGTTTCAAGTCGTAACAGGATTTTATTTATGTATGTAGAATTAGATTAGTAAGAGCAGTAATGAAGGAGGAGTTCACATGCTAAAGTTTAACATTCGTGGTGAAAATATTGAGGTAACTCCAGCGATTCGTGATTACGTGGAGAACAAAATTGAAAAGGTAGAACGCTATTTCAATGAAGATCTAAACGCGAACGCTAACGTCAATTTGAAGGTTTATAATGATAAACAAACAAAAGTAGAAGTGACGATTCCGATGAAAAATTTAACGCTGCGTGCCGAAGAGCGTCATAACGACATGTATGCGGCTGTTGACTTAATTGTCGACAAGCTTGAGCGTCAAATCCGTAAACATAAAACAAAAGTAAACCGTAAATTCCGTGATCGCGAAGGTACAGGTATCTATTTCGCCAATGTAACATCCCAAATGGAAGCGAACGCTGAATCTTCAGAGGATGAATATACAATCGTTCGTACGAAGCAATTTGATCTGAAACCGATGGATCAGGAAGAAGCCGTTCTACAAATGAACATGCTTGGCCATGATTTCTATATCTTCACAGATGCAGAAACAGACGGTACAAACATCGTTTACAAACGTAAAGACGGTAAATATGGTTTAATTGAAACTAACTAAATGATTGGCTTGCAAGCGGATTGTCTGAAATAGGCAGTCCGTTTTTTGAGTTGAATCGTTCCTAAAATTACCATTTTACATCAGTCCATTTGCACCACCGGTATATATAATGCTAAAATATACTTTGAGACTATTTATTGGGAAGTGACCAATTCGATGGCAAACATATTAAATAAATTATTTGATTTCAATAAAAAAGAAGTAAAGCGTTTAGAAAAGATTGCAGATAAAGTAGAAGCATTGGCAGGGCAGTTTGAAAGCCTTTCTGATGATGCATTAAAAGCGAAAACAGAAGAATTTAAAAACCGTTATCAAAATGGCGAAACTGTGGACTCTTTGTTGCCTGAAGCATTTGCGACAATTCGTGAAGCATCACGCCGTGTTCTTGGCATGTTCCCGTTCCGCGTTCAGATTATGGGGGCTGCTGCATTAAATGAGGGTAATATCGCGGAGATGAAAACCGGTGAAGGTAAAACGTTAACGTCGACAATGTCCGTTTATTTAAATGCGCTTACTGGTAAAGGTGTTCACGTCGTAACGGTCAACGAATATTTAGCAAGCCGTGACGCGACTGAAATGGGAGAGTTATATAATTGGTTAGGCTTAACGGTTGGTTTGAACCTGAACAGCCTGTCAAAAGAAGAAAAGCGTGAAGCATATGCAGCGGATATTACATATTCGACGAACAATGAGCTTGGTTTTGACTATTTACGTGATAACATGGTGCTTTATAAAGAAGATCGTGTACAGCGTCCGCTTTATTATGCGGTAATCGATGAGGTTGACTCGATTTTAATCGATGAAGCGCGTACACCGTTAATCATTTCCGGACAAGCAGGGAAGTCTGCACAGCTTTACGTACAGTCAAATGCATTTGCCCGTATGTTAAAGCAGGATGAAGACTACAACTATGAAGAATCAACAAAAGGCGTAACGTTGACAGAGCAAGGGATCGAAAAGGCAGAGCGTGCGTTTGGCATCGACAACTTATTCGATTTAACACATGTCCGCTTAAATCATGCGATCAATCAAAGCTTAAAAGCACATGCATCAATGCATAATGATGTTGACTATGTTGTGCAGGACGGGGAAGTTGTAATCGTTGACGGCTTTACTGGTCGTCTAATGAAAGGTCGTCGCTATTCGGATGGTTTACACCAGGCGATTGAAGCGAAAGAAGGTCTCGATATTCAAAATGAATCGATGACAATGGCGACCGTTACATTCCAAAACTATTTCCGTATGTACGAGAAACTTTCTGGTATGACAGGTACAGCGAAAACAGAGGAAGAGGAATTCCGCAACATCTACAATATGCAGGTTGTAGCGATTCCTACGAACAAACCGATTGCGCGTGATGACCGTCCTGATCTAATTTTCGCAACGATGGAAGGCAAGTTTAAAGCCGTTGCAGAAGATATTGCAGAGCGTCACCGTAATGGTCAGCCGGTACTGGTTGGTACGGTTGCAATCGAAACATCGGAAATCATTTCAAAATATTTAACGAAATTTAAAATTCCGCATAACGTGTTAAATGCGAAAAACCATGAACGTGAAGCGGAAATTATTTTAAATGCCGGTCAAAAAGGTGCCGTAACGATTGCGACAAACATGGCCGGTCGTGGTACGGACATTAAACCGGGTGAAGGTGTACTTGAAATTGGCGGTTTAGCGGTAATTGGTACGGAGCGTCATGAATCACGCCGTATTGATAATCAGCTACGTGGTCGTTCTGGTCGTCAAGGGAACCCGGGGGTAACGCAATTCTATCTTTCTTTGGAAGATGAATTAATGCGTCGCTTCGGTTCAGATAAAATGAAGTCAATGATGACAAGACTTGGTATGGACGATACACAACCGATCCAGTCAGGCATGGTTTCAAAAGCGGTAGAATCAGCACAAAAACGTGTTGAAGGGAATAACTTCGATGCGCGTAAACGTCTATTACAATACGATGACGTACTTCGTCAGCAACGTGAAGTAATTTACAAAGAGCGTGAAGAAGTATTGGATTCGGAAAATATGCGTGCATTAGTAGAGTCGATGATTTCACAGGCGATCGAAAATCAAGTAGCCCTTCATACACAAGGTGAGAAGGAAAACTGGACACTGGATGCACTTGAAGACTATATCGCAGCAAATCTTTTAGATGAAGGCGATATTACGAAAGAGCAGCTTGAAAATAAATCACCAGAAGAAATGATTGCGTTCATCTCTGAAAAAGTGACAACGCGCTATGATGAAAAAGAAGAAGCGATGACACCAGAGCGTATGCGCGAGTTCGAAAAGGTTATTTTACTTCGTTCAATTGACTCGAAATGGATTGACCATATCGATGCAATGGACCAGTTACGTCAAGGAATCCATTTACGAGCTTACGGTCAAAACGATCCATTACGCGAATACCAGCAAGAAGGTTTCGCAATGTTCGAAGACATGGTCGCAGCGGTACGTGAAGATGTAGCGAAGTACGCATTAAAAGCGGAAATCCGCAGCAATCTGCAACGTGAAGAAGTAGCAAAAGGCCAAGCTGTTAATCCGAAAGAAGAAGGTGCAGCCAAACCGAAAAAACTACCAACACGTAAAGCAGAAAACATCGGACGCAACGACCCATGCCCATGCGGCAGCGGCAAAAAATACAAATCATGCCACGGCGTAGGCCAATAAAAGCAATAAAACCGAGGTCATTGAAACTATGCTCAATGACCCGGTTTGTTTTTTCATAAAGGTTGAAATGTACCAAATAGGTGAGCAGTGGGAGCCTTTTTTCGCTGGTTGATTACTAGGCGAATTAGATGAAAAACCCTAATTTTACTCGCTCACCCCAACTTTGAGCAAAATAAAATCACAACGCAGTAAATTTATTAGTAATGGAACTTAGTTGATTGGAGTGGAGGCGGCGACTTCTGCGGGAATAGCGGGACAGCCGATACACCGCAGGAGCAAAGCGACGAGGAGGATTGGCGCCCGCCCGCGAAACGCGTCCGCCGCAACGGAAATCAACGGTATGAGAAGACCAAACTTTAACACCCAAATACGGAGGAAAATATATGATGGAATTAGCAGATGTGCGTAATGCACTCGAAAATACAGCTACAAAACTAGCGGACTTCAGGGGGTCTCTTTGACTTAGAAAACAAAGAGGCTCGTATCCAGGAACTAGATGAACTTATGCTTGAACCGGAATTCTGGAACGACCAGAACGGTGCACAGGCAATAATTAACGAAAGCAACGGCATTAAAGCAGTTGTCAACGAATACAAAGAATTAGTCGACACACAGGAAAACCTCGAAATGACACTCGAGCTATTACGCGAAGAACCAGACGCAGAATTGCAGGAAGAACTAGGCATAGAACTAGTCGAATTCCAATCAAAAATGGAAGATTTCGAACTGCAGATGCTGTTATCAGAACCATACGATAAAAACAATGCCATTTTAGAGCTGCATCCAGGTGCAGGTGGTACAGAGTCACAGGACTGGGGCTCGATGTTATTACGTATGTACACACGCTGGGCAGAGAAGCGAGGATTTAAAGTAACGACAATTGACTATTTGCCTGGTGATGAAGCCGGCATTAAGTCGGTTACATTGCAAATTTCAGGCCATAATGCGTACGGCTATTTGAAAGCAGAAAAAGGCGTACACCGCTTAGTTCGTATTTCACCGTTCGATTCATCAGGCCGCCGTCATACATCGTTCGTTTCATGTGATGTTATGCCGGAGTTCAATGACGAAATCGAAATCGATATTCGAACAGAAGATTTAAAAGTCGATACGTACCGTGCAACTGGTGCCGGTGGTCAGCATATTAACACGACTGACTCGGCTGTACGTATTACCCATCTTCCAACAGGTGTCGTTGTACAATGCCAGTCTGAACGTTCGCAAATTAAAAACCGTGATGCGGCAATGAAAATGCTGAAATCGAAGCTGTATCAGCTGGAAATCGAAAAGCAGCAAGCACAGCTGGATGAAATTCGTGGAGAACAGAAAGAAATCGGCTGGGGCTCACAAATTCGTTCATATGTGTTCCATCCGTATTCAATGGTAAAAGATCACCGTACAAGTGCCGAAACAGGGAATGTAGGCGCTGTAATGGATGGCGATCTCGATGTATTCATTACTGCCTATTTACGATCAAAAATCTCATATTAAAATCTTACAGCGGTCATCCGCTCGAAAAAATGAAAGCCGTGCCTTAGTAAAAAGCTAAGGCACGGTTTTTTTAGTGAAATTTAAGCTAAGTAATAATTTTCCTCTTGTCAGATTTTAAAAAATATGTGAAAATAAATATACGAACAAACGTTCTTATCGATTGGAGGTATTCGTATGCTGCAAATTCCTTCTAAAACGATTCCGTATTATGAGGCTGGGATTTATTTGCCGTTGCTGTTAATTATTCTTGGGAAAGATTACACAATAGTGGAGCAAAGTCCGTTCAAATTTAAAAATCCCTATTTGCAATTAATCGATGCTGTACGTATCAAAATAGAGCATGACTTAAAAGAAACGAAGGACTATTTTAAACTTCATCAGATGCGCTTAGTGAGAGGCAAAACGGATGATTTGTTTACCGAGTATCATTTTTACTTTGGGGGAATCATGGAGTGTAGAAGATATTCGAATATTCGCCTTCGTAATCATAGTGAGTTACTTCTTGCTGAATATTTTAAAAAAAGCTGATGCTCTTATAAGATCGCATTGCGCTGTAAAAGCAAATATTTATAGTACATCGCAGCGCGTACATATTGCTGGTTGAATGATTTCATATTGATATCCAGACTAATCTCAGTATTATCTACAAAAGTTACGAGCGTTTTATCACCGTCTTCACTAATATTAATAATAGGATTCAAAGATAACCATATATTTTGAGGTGAAAACGGTGAAAATAGCGGGAATAAAATGCACGGATCCCCGAAATCATAGGCCACCATTATCGGCAATTTATGTTTATTCTCTCCGAAGAATCGTCTCGCCTGATATTTGCTGGCGTCATAGGAACTTCCATGCAGGCGACACGTATCGCGAATAATTTTTAAAGGTTTATACGGAGAAGTAGATTGGCCGTACTTGTCCAAAATGGCAGTGTGAATTTTATCTCGATGCTGATAGGACCTTAAACAGAAGGTAGAGTTAGAAATAATGTAATTGGTTTTTTGTGTTAAATTACTAATCATTTTGTATCCCCTATCTTTCCTACTTTTTTAATCGCTTAAATTTTCACTATACATCTAAACTACTGCATAAACTGCTAAAAATCAACATTATATTTAGAAAATTCTGTCATATGATAATTTTTCAGAATATATTGCAAATTAAATGACTTTTAATTTATAATGGTTAAAAGAGGTCGAGGTGATATCGATGGATAAATATTATTCGTATACAGACTTTTTAAAAGCGGTTAGTCAGCAGTCCACTGAACATCATGCAGAGAAGCTATTGAATGAAATTTATTTAGATTTATTTATTAGTCGGTTGCAGCGCATGCAACGTATTGAACAATTAAAGCTACTTATCGATACATCGTTAGATCAGAAGAACGAACAAGCATTTCTCAGCTATACTACAGAGTTAAAAGAGTTATTGGAAACTGTTTCTTAGAAGCCATCCTATTCCAGGTGGCTTTTTTTTATTGGCAAGCAGCGGGTTTCAGCTGTTTTCTAATAAGTGATAGAAAGTTTCTAATAAAATTAAAATAGTTCTAATAAATTGGTTAGTTTCTAATAAAAAGGATAATTCTTCTAATAAGTGCTAGAGATTTTCGAATAACCGGTCCCAAACTTCAAATAAGTCACCGAACTTTTCTAATATCCGCCACCAAAGTTCTAATAAATCCAGCCCACCTAAAAAGACACACAACCACATTAAATTCGAATGTACGTTCGCAATTTTATCGTAAATTAAAAACGGGTATGTTAAAATAGAAGATAATATAAGCGACAGAAAGGACAATCTGAATATGACAGAAACATTTACAATACAGTCCGCCTATCAGCCTGCCGGGGATCAGCCGGAAGCAATTAAACAGCTCATACAAGGGGTTAAAGAAGGCAAGCGTCACCAGACATTGCTTGGGGCGACAGGTACGGGTAAAACATTTACGATATCCAATGTGATTAAAGAAGTGAACAAGCCGACGCTCGTGATGGCACACAATAAAACACTGGCCGGCCAATTATATAGTGAGTTTAAAGAATTTTTCCCGGACAATGCGGTTGAGTATTTCGTCAGCTACTATGACTATTTCCAGCCGGAAGCGTATGTACCGCAAACGGATACGTACATTGAAAAGGATTCAAGTATTAATGAAGAAATCGATAAATTGCGCCATTCGGCAACGACTGCGTTATTTGAACGGAAAGACGTTATTATTATCGCGTCCGTATCGTGTATTTACGGTCTCGGTAATCCGGAAGAATATCGCGAAATGGTCGTTTCCATTCGTACAGGAATGGAAATCGAGCGCAATCAGTTATTGCGAAAACTAGTCGACATTCAATATGAGCGTAATGATATTAACTTTACACGCGGTACGTTCCGAGTGCGCGGGGATGTTGTCGAAATTTTCCCGGCATCACGCGATGAACACTGTATCCGTATCGAATTTTTCGGCGATGAAGTAGACCGAATCCGTGAAGTGGATGCACTGACGGGCGAAATTTTAGGGGACCGTCAGCACGTAGCCATTTTCCCGGCATCCCACTTCGTTACCCGCGAAGAGAAGATGAAAGTTGCCATTGAAAATATCGAAAAAGAGCTGGAGGAGCGTCTTGCTGTCCTGCGTTCGGAAGACCGATTACTGGAAGCGCAGCGTTTGGAGCAACGGACAAACTATGATTTGGAAATGATGAAGGAAATGGGCTTTTGCTCAGGTATCGAAAACTATTCGCGCCATTTAACATTGCGTGAAGCAGGGGCGACACCGTATACATTACTCGATTACTTCCCAGAGGACTTTTTGCTTGTTGTTGATGAAAGCCATGTTACATTACCGCAAGTACGTGGTATGTATAATGGAGACCAGGCTCGTAAAGGGGTATTGGTCGAACATGGTTTCCGTTTGCCGTCCGCATTGGATAACCGCCCGCTCATGTTTGACGAGTTTCAGTCAAAAGTAAGCCAGGCCATTTATGTGTCGGCAACACCGGGTCCATACGAATTAGAGCACACACCGGACATGGTAGAGCAGATTATTCGTCCGACAGGGCTGCTTGATCCGACAATTGATATCCGTCCGATTGAAGGGCAAATTGATGATTTGATTGATGAAATCCATGAGCGTATTCGCCGTAATGAACGGACATTAATCACAACATTAACGAAGAAAATGTCCGAAGATTTATCAAGCTATTTAAAAGAAATGGGCTTGAAAGTCGAATACTTGCACTCGGAAATCAAAACGCTGGAACGGATCGAAATTATCCGGGAGCTTCGTAAAGGGACATATGATGTGTTGATCGGCATTAACTTACTGCGGGAAGGCCTAGATATTCCGGAAGTTTCCCTTGTCGCGATTTTAGATGCGGACAAGGAAGGGTTCCTCCGTTCAGAACGTTCACTCATTCAAACAATTGGACGTGCTGCACGTAACTCGAACGGTCATGTCATTCTATATGCCAATAATATGACGGATTCAATGACAAAAGCGATCAGTGAAACGAAGCGCCGTCGTGAAACTCAAATGGCATACAATGAAAAACATGGTATTACACCGAAAACTATTATTAAAAAGATTCCTGAAATTATCCGTGCTACACAAGCTGCGGAAGGGGAAGAAACATATATTACAAAAGTGACAGGCGGCAAAAAGCTGACGAAAAAAGAGCTGGAGAAGCTTGTTGAGACATTGCAAGTTGAAATGAAAGAAGCCGCAAAAGCGCTGGACTTTGAACGCGCGGCTGAATTACGTGACATGATATTTGAATTGAAAGCAGAAGGGTGAACAATGTGAAAAATACAGAAATTGTCGTACAAGGTGCACGAGCGCATAATTTAAAAAATATTGATGTCACAATTCCTCGCGATAAAATTGTCGTTGTGACAGGTCTTTCAGGTTCCGGTAAATCTTCATTGGCATTCGATACAATTTATGCGGAAGGGCAGCGCCGTTACGTCGAATCATTGTCTGCATATGCACGACAATTTTTAGGGCAGATGGACAAGCCGGATGTCGATACAATTGAAGGACTGTCTCCGGCCATTTCGATCGACCAGAAGACGACGAGCCGTAACCCGCGCTCAACTGTCGGGACAGTAACGGAAATTTACGATTATTTACGTCTCCTTTTTGCGCGGATCGGAAAACCTTACTGCCCGACACATGGGATTGAAATTACATCACAGACAGTTGAGCAAATGGTCGACCGCCTGATGGAATATCCGGAGCGCACGAAAATGCAGCTGCTTGCCCCTGTTATTGAAGGGAAAAAAGGAACGCATGTAAAGCTGCTTGAAGACTTGAAAAAACAAGGCTTTGTGCGTATCCGTGCAAACGGGGAACTGCGTGATCTCGATGACAATATCGAGTTGGATAAAAATAAAAAGCACACGATTGAAGTAGTCGTGGACCGTGTTGTCGTAAAAGAGGGCAATGAAACACGTTTAAGTGATTCACTTGAAGCAGCGCTCAGAATTGCGGATGGTCGCGTTCTAGTCGATGTGATCGATCATGAGGAACTGTTATTCAGTGAGCATCATGCATGTCCGCTATGCGGATTTTCAATTGGTGAACTGGAACCGCGCATGTTCTCATTCAACAGTCCATTTGGGGCTTGCCCTACATGTGACGGGCTTGGTAGTAAGGCAAAGGCCGATATCGACTTAGTCATTCACAACTGGGATTTAACATTGCTTGAAAATGCGATTGCACCATGGGAATCCGTATCGTCCAACTATTACCCGCAGCTGTTGGCATCGGTATGTAAACATTACAATATTCCAATGGATGTGCCGGTAAAAGATATTCCTAAGGAAAAAATGGACAAAATTTTATACGGTTCAGGAAAAGAGAAAATTCTCTTCGAATATACGAATGATTATGGCAGTATGCATAAGAAAAATATCGAATTTGAAGGCGTCATCGCGAATATCGAGCGCCGCTTTACAGATTCATCTTCAGACTATGTGCGTGAATCAATGCAAAAGTACATGACCGAACAGCCTTGTGCTACTTGTAAAGGGCACCGTCTGAAAAAGGAAACATTGGCCGTAAAAATTAAAGACCAAAATATTTCGGAAGCGACTCGACATTCCATTCAGGAAATGTATGAGTTCTTTAGTTCAGTAGAATTAACGGAAAAAGAACGCCAGATTGCAAATTTAATTATTCGTGAAGTTATTGAACGACTGAAGTTCTTATTGGACGTTGGTTTAAACTATTTAACACTTGCACGGTCTGCTGGAACATTATCCGGCGGGGAAGCACAGCGGATCCGACTGGCAACACAGATCGGCTCCCGTTTAACAGGTGTTCTTTATATTTTGGACGAGCCGTCAATCGGGTTGCACCAGCGTGACAATGACCGGTTAATTAATACACTTGTAAATATGCGCGACCTCGGTAATACATTAATTATCGTCGAGCATGATGAAGATACGATGATGGCAGCAGACCATTTAATCGATATCGGGCCGGGTGCCGGTGTACATGGCGGTCAAGTCATTGCGCAAGGGACACCAAAGCAAGTAATGAAAAACAAAGAGTCGATTACCGGTCAATATTTAAGCGGGAAGAAATTTATTCCGCTTCCGCTTGAACGCCGTAAATCAGATGGCCGAAAAATAAAGATTAAAGGCGCTTCTGAAAATAACTTGAAAAATGTCAGTGTCGATATTCCATTAGGGCAGTTCATCGCCGTTACAGGTGTGTCAGGTTCCGGTAAATCGACATTGGTAAATGAAATCTTATATAAGTCACTTGCATCAAAACTGAACCGTGCAAAAGTGAAGCCGGGTAAGCATAAAACAATAGAAGGTTTAGAACAGCTGGAGAAAGTAATCGATGTGGACCAATCGCCAATCGGCCGTACTCCACGTTCAAACCCGGCAACGTATATTGGCGTATTCGATGATATTCGTGATGTTTTTGCGATGACGAATGAAGCGAAAGTGCGCGGCTATAAAAAAGGACGTTTTTCGTTCAACGTAAAAGGCGGACGTTGTGAAGCTTGTCGTGGGGATGGCATTATTAAAATCGAGATGCACTTCTTACCGGATGTTTATGTGCCGTGTGAAATATGTCACGGGAAGCGTTATAACCGTGAAACACTGGAAGTAAAATATAAAGATAAAAATATTTCCGATATTTTGGAGATGACGGTAGAAGATGCGTTGGAGTTTTTCGGGAACTTGCCAAAAATCCAGCGTAAACTGCAAACGATCGTCGATGTCGGTCTTGGCTATGTGAAGCTTGGTCAGCCAGCGACAACATTATCTGGCGGTGAAGCACAGCGTGTAAAATTGGCGTCGGAATTGCATCGTCGTTCAACCGGCAAGTCGTTTTATATTTTGGATGAGCCAACGACCGGTTTGCATGCGGATGATATTTCCCGTTTATTGATTGTACTGCAGCGCTTAGTTGAAAACGGGGAGACCGTGCTTGTTATTGAACATAATCTCGATGTTATCAAAACTGCCGACCATATTATTGATTTAGGTCCTGAAGGCGGCGAAGGTGGCGGTACAATTTTAGCGACAGGTACACCGGAGAAAATAGCCGAAGTGAAAGAAAGCTATACTGGACGCTACTTAAAACCGATTCTGGAACGTGATCGTGAACGTATGGAATCAAGAATTAAAGAAGCGCAAAATAAATAGATTGAAAAACTAAGAGCGCAAACGAAACTTTTCTTTCTCCCTCCTCGTATAATAACTATATACGAAGCAGAGGGAGGAATTTTTTTATGCAAGAAGAACGTAAACGCATTTTAAAATTAGTTGAAAGCGGTACAATTACGGCAGAAGAGGCGATTGTATTACTGGAAAAATTGTCGTCGGAAAAGGAATCCACTCCAGCACAAGCAGCACCAGTCGAACAACCGGTTTTTGAAGAAAAGTATGAAGAAGAGCCGCATAAGGCAGAACCGGTTTTTGAAGAACAAAAAGAAAAACGTAAAACAACAGGATTTGAAGATATTTTCGGCAAGTCATTTAACGATAAAGAATTCAATAAAAAAATGGACGAGTTTATGGGCGATATTAAGCAGGATTTATCGCAATTCAGCACACGCATGACAGGGTTAGTCGGTGCAGCTTTATCAAAGTTTAAAGAGCTTGATATTGATACACCGTTCGGAGAAAAAGTGGAATTCACTAAAACGTATGCTTACCCTGTAGCTGATGTTAAAGGGGTAGAGCTGGAAATCGCCAATGGTAAGGTGGATATCGTACGTGCAACGGATGATTTAGTTACTGTGAATGTGACAGGGAAAACACCGTTAAAAGGTACTGAGGAAGAAACGATTGCACAGGCAACGGAAAACATGTCGAAGCTGACAAATGACAAATTATTTATTCAATCAACAAATAAATTTGCACAAGTGAAAGTCCAAGTAGCTATTCCAGAAAAACATTATGATGTAGTCATTGCGAAACTATTAACAGGTAGCGTTTCAATCGAACAGGTTGATGCAAAGCTAGTAAAAGCGCGTACACATAACGGCGTAATCCGTCTGGAAAATGCAACATTTGATCATGCGGAACTGCAAACGAGCAATGGTGCAGTAGAAGCCCGTCATATTAAAGGTGAAGATCTGGAAATCTGCACAGCAAATGGACGTATTTACGTTGACGGTGAATTAAATGAAGTCGAAGCTGAATCGATGAATGGACATGTTGTTATCACAACAACAAGTGCGGAAGCGCATAAAATCAAGGCACGTGCACTAGCAGGTTCAGTAGAAATTTATGTTCCGAAAACAGTCGCACTGGATGGCCAGGTTTTCTCAAACTTCGGAAAAGCAGATATCGGTTTAAGTGATGTACTGGTTACAGAAGAAGAGGAGCAATTCCTGTCAAAATCAGTCCGTTTCACAAAAGAACTGGAAGGTGCGAAACTCCTGAAATTAGTAGGGGAATCTCGCACAGGAACAGTAATAGTACGTTATACACTGCTATAGGGGTAGGATTTACCAGGGTTTCGGAAGACTCAAAGCAACAACAAACTCATTAATAAAATCAGGCATCCATCTTCTCATAAAGAATTTGGATGCTTTTAATTTTGTTTTCCGCCAAATCTCCAATTAAAAGTCACAAACTGCCGCATTCCTACATAGAAAAATGTAATTTCTAAAAAACTACCTATAAATACCATAATAATCCAAATGCTGAGAAGGGTTTTCACTGAAAACGTCGAATAATTAAAAATAGTGTAGAGTATTTTATTATATTAAGAACATTTCATACTTTAACAAATACATTACGAAAACCAAAAAATAAGTGTATTTCTATGAAAATTTAGCGACAATTGATTTCTTTTAATGTTGTCATGGCGGTGCAGAGAGTTTGAAAACGAGGCGGGGCTTACATTGAAAAGAAAATGTAATAAAATTTGAGCCTGAAAATGCTATAATGGGTAAGACTAAAATTTAAAATACTAGATATTGAGCTTAGGTGGTTTCGTGAATGATTGAAATGAATAATGTAGTGAAGAAGTATCCTAATGGGGTCGTCGCCGCAAACGGGATTACGGTTCATATAAAAAAGGGTGAATTTGTATATATAGTTGGCCCGAGTGGAGCAGGTAAATCGACATTTATTAAATTGATGTACCGTGAAGAAAAACCGACTTCCGGCGATGTCATCATTAATGGTATTAACTTGAGAACGCTAAAAAATAATCGCGTACCTCATTTACGCCGTCATCTTGGTGTCGTCTTCCAGGACTTTAAATTATTGCCGCGCTTAACAGTATATGAAAATGTAGCGTTCGCGATGGAAGTAATTGAAGAACAGCCAAGTGTCATTCGTAAACGGGTAATGGAAGTACTCGAACTGGTGGGATTAAAGCATAAAGTGCGAATGCTGCCGAATGAGCTGTCAGGTGGAGAACAGCAACGTGTTGCAATTGCCCGCTCGATTGTGAACCGTCCAAAAGTGATGATTGCGGACGAGCCTACAGGAAATTTAGACCCGGAAACTTCGTGGGAAATTATGAATATTTTTGAGGAAATCAATCGCCAAGGTACGACGATTTTAATGGCAACACATAACCGTGAAATCGTAAATACTGTGCGTAAAAGAGTTATTGCTATTGAAGGCGGAATGATCGTCCGTGATGAGTACGGAGGTGACTACGGCTATGAAAACTAGAACAATTGCCCGTCATTTCCGTGAAAGTTTTAAATCATTAGGCCGTAACAGCTGGATGACACTCGCTTCAATCAGTGCTGTAACGGTCACATTATTATTGGTCGGTGTATTTGCAGCGATTATGATGAATTTAAACAAAGTCGCTTCCGATTTGGAAAACGATGTTGAAATTCGTGTCATGATCGATATTATTCCGGAAGCGGAAGAAGCGAAACTGGCAGAAGAACAGCTTCTTGACGAGATTCATAATATGCCGGATGTCGAGGAAGTTACATATTCTTCAAAAGAACAAGAATTAAGCAAGTTAATCAAAGATTTTGGCGATGAATTAAGTTTATTCGAACAGAACAACCCGTTATACAATGTATTGTATGTCAAAGCTGTCGATCCTTTGAAAACAGCTGATGTCGCAAAACAGATTGATAGCTTAGACAATACTTTTGAAGTAAAATATGGCGAGGGTAAAGTAGAAAAACTATTTAACTTCTTAGAAATCGCTCGTAATGTTGGACTCGTATTGATTTTAGGACTGCTGTTCACAGCGATGTTCTTAATCTCTAATACAATTCGCATTACGATTATTGCACGTAAAGATGAAATTGAAATTATGAAGCTTGTAGGGGCTACAAATTCTTTCGTCCGCATTCCATTTGTATTGGAAGGAATGTGGCTTGGTTTGATTGGATCTATTATTCCAGTCGCAGCCGTTACAATTGCTTATTACAATATTTATGATTTATTGGCACCTCGATTAAAAGGGGAATTATTCCAATTGTTAGAAGTAACACCACTTATGTACCAGGTGAATGGTTTAATTATTTTCATCGGGATGTTCATCGGTATATGGGGAAGTTTCATGTCAGTTCGTAAGTTTTTAAAAGTATAACTTCTTTCAGCGACTGTCACACATTGCCAAGGCAAAATTGACAATGACGAAAATAGTGGGAAGTGGCTCGTTTTGAGACAAAAAGAGCCACTCTTACCCATGCATTTAGGGGGAAAAGTTTTTGAAGAAGCTAACGACGCGTTCATTTAAAACCATTGCAGCAATACTTGCGCTAGTGCTATTTGTTCAAATACCGGCAGCATCTGCAGCAACATTAGATGAACTGAAAAAAGAGCGCAGTCAACTCGAAGCAGAAAAGAAAAACATTAATAAATCACTTGAACAAAAAACAAATGAGATTCAAACAAACCAAAACAGACAGCAAAAAATCATTTCACAACTAGAGCAACTTGGTGCTGAAATTAATGAAACGAACCATAAAATTGCCGTTGTCGAATTGGATATTGAAATTGCAAACGAAGAAATTTCTATTTTAGAAGATGAAATCGCAGAATTAAAAGAGAAGATCGAACAGCGAAATGAGCTATTGCGTGAACGTGCTCGCGCGATTCAGTCATCAGGTACAGTAAGTTACCTTGACGTATTGCTTGGAGCAAATAGTTTCGTAGACTTTATCGATCGTTTTTCTGCTGTAAGCACACTTATGGACGCTGATCGTCAAATTATGCGTGAGCAAAAAGAAGACCAGGAAAAGCTTGAAGTTCAAAAGCTGGAGCTTGTGAAGAAAAAAGAAAACCTTGAAGCGAATAAAGCGAAATTAAAAAGTTTGATGGCTTCATTAAATCAACAAAAGAAAGAAAAGAAAAAATTAGTAGCAGAGCTTGAAAAAGAAGAAGCGAAACTACGATCTGAGAAAACAGAACTTAAAGCTGAATACGATGATAAAGTAGAATTAAGTAAAGAGCTGGAAGAGAAGTTTCTTAAAGAACAGCGCCGATTAGCGGAAGTTGCCCGTCAAAAGGCATTGGAAGCTGCGGCTGCTAAAAAGAAAAAACAAAACAGCAGTAGCAATAGTGCTGTAAGTTCCGGAAACTTGCCGGTTGTTTCGGCAGGAAATTGGACAAGACCTGCAGCGGGTCGCTTTACATCAGGGTTCGGCAGACGTGATATTGGACCAATCGGAAGTAAAAATCACTTAGGAATTGACATTGCCAACTCAATCGGTACACCGGTTGTTGCAGCAGCTGATGGTGTTGTTTCGTATGTTGGTTCGATGAATGGTTACGGTAACGTAGTAATGGTTACTCACTCGATTGAAGGACAATTATTCACAACAACGTATGCCCATTTAAGCGGATTTAACACGAGTGTTGGGGCATCGGTTTCAAAAGGTCAGCAAATTGCACGACTTGGAAATTCAGGTAACTCAACAGGACCTCATGTACACTTTGAGATCCATGTCGGTGAATGGAACGGCAGTCGTTCAAACGCCGTAAACCCATTAAATTATATTTCACTGTAACATAGAGAAAAGACCAAACTTTAATTAAAGTTTGGTCTTTTTATTTGTGTATGAAGAAAGGTTGGGAGAGTTAACGTTATATAATTTATAGCAATTTTTCCCGCTTTCTTTAGCCTCGTATAGGGCAATATCTGCTTTTTTTATTAAACTGGATTCCGTAAAATTCAATTGACTAGATGCCGTTGCGATTCCCATGCTTGTTGTAACCGTTAAGGTATGCCCGTTCAGTTTCCAAGGCTGCTGGATAGCGTGGTTGATTCTTTCTGCAATTTCTATTGCATTATAGCTTTGAATGTTTGAGAGGAGAATAACAAATTCATCTCCGCCTAATCTTGCCACCATGTCATGATCACGGATAGTTGATTTAATACGAGAACCAAATTCTTTAATAACCGCATCTCCTGTATCATGGCCATAAGTATCGTTAATCAGTTTGAAATGGTCAATATCTAAAAGTATTAGAGCAAGAGGTGTATTATTTGTTAGAAACTGTTCTTTTGCAAACGCAAATTGTTCTTTAAAAAATAAACGATTTGGAAGATCTGATAAACTATCGTGATAAGCAAAATATTTCAATTTGGATTCATATTCTCTTCTTAAGGTAATGTCTCTAGTGAGTACAACCAGATGCTGAAAAGTATTTTTTTGGTTGAACACGGGATTTCCGATGGATTCACACCAAATCATATCTCCTTTAGCATTTTTTTGTCTAAATTGAATAGTAAAAGGTTCACCTGAACTGATCGAATTACGGACAGTTTCTACTAAACGTTCTTGATCATCTATATGGACATTATGAAGGAAACTTTTCTTAAGATATTCCTGATGGTAGTAACCTAATATATTTTTATAAGATGGGGAAACATATGTAATTTCTCCATCTTTATTAACAAGTGTAATTAAGTCATGAGCATTCTCTGCAATAATACGAAAACGTTTTTCACTTTCTTCCAGCTTGTTAATGCTCTGTAACTGTTCAGTGATATCTTTCAAAATTCCGTATAATCCAATGATTTTCTCATCGATCAAAAGCGGGATGATTTTAAAAATGATGTTAATTTGCTCGCCATTTTTATTTTTAAAGTTTAAATCTCCACTTTGATTAGTTCCTTTAAGTGCTTCGCTTATCAAATTATCAAAGTTGCCGGTATCTTCTTTGTCTAATAACTCTTTAAGTGGTTTTCCAAATAATTCTTTTATTTTATAACCGGTAATATGTTCAGTCGCTTCATTTCCATCTGTAATATAACCCATTTTATTTAAAATAAAAATGCCGTCTGTATTATGAAAAAATAAAGAATGATAACGCTCATTACTTTCAGCCAGTCCACTTATCATTTCCATTGCATCTGAAAGCGCATTTCTTTCATGTGTAATATCGCGTACAACCGCTATGATTCGATCAACTTTACCTTTTTCATCAAAAAAGGGGCTTAAATCGGTTTCGGCATAATACTTTTTACCATTCTCTTCGTAAACATCTTCATAAGTATAGCTTTTTTGACTTTCAACAACTTTGCTGTATTGCTTATATAAAAATATTGCCTTTTCCTTTGGTTCAATCTCCATAATGCTTGAGCCAATAATCTGGTTAGACAAATTTAAACGTTTCATTGCAGCGGTATTAATAAACTGAAAACGAAAATCATTGTTTACAACTTTAAGAATAAAGACCATATCTTTAATACCGTTCATTAAAACTTCTTGATAAAATTTCTCCATAAAAGTTCCCCTTGTTTTAACTGGACTAAAATTTATTTCTTCTGAAGTAAGTATGGGCATCTTCATAGATAAATTCAGTGTTTGGAATTTTTTCATTATTCCTAATTATGGTGCTTAATTTATTTCCGTAAGATGGATTTCTGCAAACTCTTCATTTTACCATCTTAACTCACTAATTATATGTACAAATAAGATTCAAATGTCTAATATGTTTTCATTAAATGTAACGGGACGATTGTATTAAGACTATGTATTTAGAACAAAATATGTATATTTTAAATACCCGTTTTTTATAATAAATAATCATATTTGGTAAAATTAAATTTATATAGGTTTTTAAATGATTCATTAGATTATTAAATCAATGACGATTCAAAAGAAGTTTTTCCAGTTTGAATAAATACCTGAAAGTTATGATAATGTACTAATAGGAAGAAATAGTGGGGTGATGTTGATGAAAAAAAATATTGGAATCGGTATTATTTTAGTGCTTGTCATCACAATGCTTGGCACTTACATAAAAGCTGAGATCAATCAAAGTACGGCAATCAACGAAAATGCAATAGGAAAAGAAGTTGAACTGGGCGAAGAAGTGGGCCTCGAAAAAGGTCAGTTTGCACCGGATTTTACATTATATAATTTACAAGGCGAGCCACTGACACTTTCTGAGCTGAGAGGAAAGCGGGTCGTACTGAATTTCTGGGCAACGTGGTGTCCGCCATGTGAAGCAGAAATGCCGCATATGCAAAAATACTACGAAAAATATCGTGAAGAAGACAATGTGGAAATTGTCGGTGTCAATATGACGTATGCAAACGAAAAACTGGAGCGTGTGGAGCAGTTTTTAAAAAGCTATGAGATCACCTTTCCGATCGTACTGGAACAAACAGAAGCAGTCGCCTATCAATATGAAATTATAACAATGCCGACAACGTACATGATTGATACAGAAGGGAAAATACAAAAGCAAATCATTGGCCCGCTGGATTTGGATGCATTGCGTGAAAATGTCATGCAACTAGATTAAGCTTGGAGAATGCGCAGACCGGCATCTTAAATATCTTCATTTTGTGACGTTTAAATTCGACTTTATAAGTATGATTCTTTCATTCGCTTCATAAATTTTATGGAACGGAGGAGAATTCGTGCGGAAAAGTCGGATTTTTTTATTAATTGTTGTAATGGTGTGTATCGGTGTAATTGTTTATGGTGTTATGAAAATCAAGGCGCAGCCACAAGAGGAACAGGCGGGTTTTGCGGTAGTCAATGAACTGCATGAGTTAATTACGAGCGAATCAGTTTATGATGTCAACTCTGAAAAATTGGTGGAAGGTGCACTGCGAGGGATGGCAAATGCAATAAATGACCCTTATAGTACTTATTATTCGGAGCAAGAAGCAGCATTACATAAACAGACGCTCGCAAGTGAACGAATCGGCATTGGTGTGGAATTGGCAGAAGCAAATGGCAAGATTATCGTCGTGGCTCCTATTAAAGCATCGCCTGCAGAAAAAGCGGGTATTCGACCATTGGATGAGCTTATACAAATTAATGAAGTACGACTTGACGGAAAATCTATGGGGGAAGTTCGTAAGCTGATGTATGGTAAGGAAGGGGAAGCGGTGGAGCTTGTCATTTATCGACCGGAAATGGATCAGCATTTAAAGTTAGTCATGAAAAGAGAACGTTTGAAAAATGATACGGTGGAAGCAGAAGTTCTCGAAGTAGAAGGGAGAAAACTTGGCTATATAACGATCAATCTTTTTGGTGAAAAAACAGCAGAAGAATGGAAAGAGGCTCTTGATGAGGTAATTAAGGAGGAAGTGGAAGGGTTAATTATTGATGTGCGGGACAATCCAGGTGGCTATTTACATAGTGTTGCCCAAATGATGAGCATGTTCGAGCAAAAAGAAAAAATCTTTGCGTATATGCAAAATCATGATGGTGTAACAGAGCCACTGAAAACAAAGAAAGTGGAACAGTTCCAGCCTTACGCAAATTGGTTGCGTGACACGCCTTTAACTCTTATCCAAAATGAAGGAAGCGCATCAGCCAGTGAAGTGTTTGCAGGTGCCCTACAGGACTGGAAACGTTCGGTCATTATTGGAGTGACGAGCTTCGGTAAAGGAACGGTCCAACAAACATGGGATCTTCAAAACGGCGGAGAAGTAAAGTTATCAACGAACAAATGGCTTACCCCTTCTAAAAAGTGGATCCATGATGTAGGAATAGAGCCGGATGTCGAAGTGACACAGCATCCTCTTTACAGTGTGGAAACAAAAATACTGAAAGGGCGCTATGAAGAGGGAGAATACAGTGAAGAAATTGCCTACAGCCAGCGTATTTTAAGTGAACTGGGCTACGCTATCAGCCGGACAGATGGATTCTTTGATAAGGATACAGCTCAGGAAGTAGAGAGCTTCAGACACAAGCATGATATTGCAGAAGGAAGCTATATGGATGAAGTATTTTTCAATGAATTAACGAAAGAACTGCAAACATTCAAACAGTCGAAAGTTAACGACATGCAGCTGCAGATGGCGATTAGTTATATTATGCATCAGTTTGAGTAAGGGATAGTGTAAAAGATATTGAAAGCTCGTTTCTTAACGAAATGGGCTTTTTTTATTTGATTACCATTTTATTTAAAAACGATCTGAAAAAATTCCATCTTATTTACCTCCTCCATAAATCTCCGAATCTCCCACCCTGCCTTTATTTCATTTCCGGTACAAATGGGACTACGCATTCCGTAAAGGATTTGGTACAATTATTCGTACGGTAGGTGAGAATATGGATGGAACAGTTTTGATTGAAATTTTAAAAGGGATTGGCCGATTTTTTATAAATCCTTTGTTTTATATCGCCATCATTTCCGCAGTTTATTTAGGATATCGCCGAGTGAAGCGCGAACGAAGGTATTTTAACCGACGGATACTAGGTGGCTGGTCCGAGCTGAAAAATATGCTTGCGATGGGCTTTATGCTGTCCGTTATTATTTCCTTATTTAGTCTTGTAATAGGCTTAACAGTATCACTCGAATTATTGACAATTGTATTTATTGTAAGTTTCGTAGGTTTGATCATTTATATGTATCAATTATTATCGCCGGCAATTGTTATGGCGGTTGCTTTTTGCGGAATCGTTTGGATGCAATGGCAAGATTGGTCATATACAATCGGAACTATTGAATTGGCAGGGAGAAATGTTACGGACGATCTTGTTATGACCGTTCCGATTATGACAGGACTCTTGCTGATGGCAGAAGGAATTTTAATTCGCCGGTATGGTGCCCGTTTTGCTTCACCGATTGTTGAGAAAACAAAGCGTGGATTAAATGGAATAGGCTATTTTAGTAAACAGCTTTGGATTTTGCCTGTCTTTACGATTATTCCAGGTGAAGGCATTCAAAATTTTGCGCCTTATTGGCCACAGTTTACGGTCGGAGCAGAACAGTTTTCGATCATCGTTTTTCCGTTTATTATCGGATTCCAGCAGATGGTGCGTCAAAAGCTGCCGATGAATGTTTATCCTCAAATGGGACGTTCAATTATTATGATCGGGCAATTTGTGCTGATCGTCGGATTGGCTGCATATTTTCTGCCGGTACTTGGTGCTGCTGCATTAGCATTAGGTGCGATTTCACGCACAATTATCGGCATTCATTATAGTCGTTCAGAAGACCGCAATAGTTATGCTGTTGTACGGAGTGATAAAGGTGTGATGATTGCCGGCATTTTACCGGATTCTCCTGCAGAGAAAATGGGACTTGTTGCAGGTGAGATTATTAAGCGTGTAAATGGACAAGATGTTTTTACAGAAGAAGATTTGTATAAAGCATTGCAGATCAATGCTGCCCATTGTCGTTTGGAAGTGCTTGATCATTCAGGCGAATTGCGTCTTGCCCAGCATGTTGTCCATCGTGATGATAATCACAAAATAGGGTTATTAGTTGTTAGTTAATTTCAAAAGAATCTCGGTAATGCGAGGTTCTTTTTTTTGGCTGAAACGGGTATAAACAAATTATGTTAAGATTAAATTGTACTAGACAGCATTGGATAACTTCAGGAATTTTTATCGTTTTTGGTAGGGGTGATTGATTTATGTTAGATTGGCTGACAATCGATAATTTAGAAACAATTGTAGAGAAATATAAGTTATTAGGTCCTTTTTTCGGAATTTTATTAACATTTTTAGAATCATTTATACCGATATTGCCGCTGTTCGTAATAATTATTGCCAATGCCGCAGCATACGGTTTATTTTGGGGATTTTTACTGTCCTGGCTTGGAACGGTAGCAGGATCATACATGTTCTTCCTCATGATTCGCATGTTCGGAAAGTACCGTCTCTTCCGCCGGATTAAAGAACAGAAACAAGTAAAAAAACTGATTAACTGGGTGGATATTAGAGGATTTACACCACTGTTTGTCCTGCTGTGCCTGCCGTTTACACCTGTTGTCGTTGTCAATACGGTTGCTGGTTTATCCAATATTAAAAAGAAGTATTATTTTTTGACACTCCTTATTTCAAAACCCATTTTAATCTTTTTAATTAGCTATTTAGGCAGTGATTTGCGTGATATTTTAACCTCTCCTGTAAAACTTATTATTTCAGCTGTCATTATTTTAATCATTTGGGGAATCGGAAAATTGATTGAACATATTTTAAATAAGCGTGTGGAAAGAGATTTGCGAGAGATTGGAAAGCTACGAAAACATAAATAAATTCTACGAGTCTTGTCTTTTAACAAATTGTGAAAAGACAGGGCTTTTTTGTATGATTGCAATTAATGCACGAACATGTATTCTTATATTATAATAGAAGAAAGAAATAAAAGTGAGGTGGGATTTGTGACGTTACGAGTTATATCAGGACGGGCAGGCACGGGAAAAACAACATTGATTCACCGTGAGATTGTTGAAGATTTAAAAACAAATATATTTGGACATCCAATTTTTTTATTAGTTCCTGACCAAATGTCGTTTACAGCGGAATATGAGCTGACGACGAATTATGACATTGAAGGAATGATGCGTGCACAGGTAATGACATTCAAACGGCTTGCCTGGTTTGTGCTGCAAAATGAAGGCGGTATCGCCCACGAACGCATTGACGGCACAGGGTACCGCATGCTGTTGCGACGTATTTTGGAAGAACATCAGGAAGAATTCCTACTATTTAAACGAGCGGCAGGTAAACCTGGTTTTACGAAGGAAGTAGAGCAGATTTTAAAGGAATTCAGTCAATATCATATCGATGTGGAAACAATCGACCCGCTAATCGAATCATTAAAATTAAACGGTGCAAGTGAAGTACTGCTTCATAAATTGCATGATCTGAATATTATTTTAAAGCAGTTGCATGAGCGAATCGGGACGGAATATATTGATGGCGATGGCTATTTTCCGCTGTTAATTGAGCGCATTCCGAAAATGGAAAGCTTGCGTGATACCCACATCTATTTAGATGGGTTTGTTTCATTTAACGGACAGGAATTTGCCATTTTAAAAGAGCTTCTTATTTATGCAAAGCGTGTCACAATTGTTCTCCCGATGGAAAACCCAGAAATGGATTTACTCGAAGGATCGGTATTTTACAGAGCTGCGGTGACGTACGACAAAATAAAGAATGAGCTGCAAAAATTACGTTTCGAACGAGGAATTGATATTGAAGAGGAGGCGCGTGTTCATTTAGAAGTAAACTACCGTGCGACAAATCGGGATTTACTGCATATTGAACATTGCTTCGACAAAATTACGGATATACCAGTCGAATCGACGGGACATACGAAAATATTGGAAGGTGTAAACCCGCGCGCAGAAGTGCAAGGTATTGCCCAGGAAATTAAACAGCTCGTTCTGGAAAAGGGGCTTCGCTATAAAGATATCGGGATAATGTACCGCCAGGCGGATGTATATGATGCGATTATCGGAACGACCTTTACCCAATACGAAATTCCGTTTTTCTCAAATGAGAAGCGTGCGATGCTTTACCATCCGCTTATCGAATTCAGTCGATCCGTACTGGAGATTATTACGACAAACTGGAAATACGAGCCGGTTTTCAGAAGCATTAAAACCGATTTGTTTTTCCCTTACGGAGCCAATTTAGTTGCAATGCGTGACAGAGCGGATATTTTGGAAAACTTCGTCATCGCAAAAGGAATTGTCCATGACCGCTGGATGAAAGATGAAGTATGGCATTATCGCCGTTTTAAATCACTGGAAAAAGTAAATGCCGTTCAGACAGAAGACGAGCTGGAGCATGAGCAACTTTTAAAATCCGTCCGTGACTTAATCCGGGAGCCGGTACTGGCATTGCAGAACCGGTTGAAAGGCAAAAAAACAGGCCGTGAAATTGTAGTGGCACTGTATGAGTTTATGGAGCGGCTTGATATTTATAAGAAGCTGCTAAAAATGCAGGAACAGGAAGAGCAGGCCGATTCACTCCATCAGTCATTGGAGCATGAACAGGCTTGGAATGGCTGGATCCATATTTTGGAGCAATTTGACCTTATGTTCGGCGATAAAGTTATGCCGTTGGAAGAAGTAGCGCAAATTTTGGATGAAGGCTTTGAAACACTTGAGTTTGCAAGTGTCCCGCCGACATTGGATGAAGTGACTGTTTCGACTGTCGAGTTTGCACGTTTTGACAATAAAAAGGCAATTTTCGTAATCGGTGTTAACGACGGAGTATACCCGATGCGTATGGAAGCGGGAGGACTGCTGTCTGATGACGAGCGTGAAACATTTGAGAAAATCGATGTGGAATTGGCCCCGGGGATAAAAAGCAGGCTTCTGCAGGAAAGTTTCCTATTTTACCGGGCGATTTCTTCATCGACACAATATTTATATATTACGTATGCAAATGCAGACGAGGAAAGTAAAAGCAAGCTTCCATCGCTTTATATTAACCGCCTGCACAGCATGTTTGAGATTACCGAAAACCAGGGTACCCCCGAGGAAAAAACGGTTCGCACACTGCCACATCGGCAAATTGCAATGGACCCGCTTGATGAACTCCAAAAAGATAATGTGCTCAATTATTTACAGCATCCGTCACCGGCAATCGGCTTCTTAATGACCCAGCTGAAGCAGGCACAGCACGAGCGACGTCCGCTTACCGAAGAATGGGCGGCGTTAAAAGCATTTTATGAACGGGAACAGCGATGGAAAGATGTACTGAATATCGTGGAAAAACCTTTGTATACGACGAATGAAGCAGAACCGCTAACGGAAGACGTAGCAACAGCATTGTACGGGGAAGACTTTTTGGCAAGTGTATCGCGTATTGAGCGCTTTTACAGCTGTCCATATTCACATTTTGCATCCTATGGACTGAAACTGCAGGAGCGTACGGAATTCAAGCTGGAAACATTCGCGATGGGCGATCTGTTCCATGAGGCAATCCGGACAATTTTATCCGAGAAAGAGCCATCGATCCCGCTTACGACATATGTAGCGTGCTATAAAAAGGCGGATGAAACCATTTCAAAACTGGCGGATTATTTCTCGTACAGTATTTTAAAAAGCAGTCACCGCTTTGAATATATTAAAACGAAACTTGTGAAAATCGTGGCACGTACAATTTATGCGCTCATTAATCAAAGTGAGCTGTCGAAGTTTAAAGCGATTGCCCATGAAAAGCCGTTTGGGAAACGCGACGACAAAAATACGGAACAGGATGACCGCAACCCGCTGGAAGCATTGAAAATCGATCTGGAACATAACCGGAAAATGTATGTACGCGGGCAAATTGACCGTATTGATGCATATAAAGATGCGGAAAATCTGTATTTGCGTGTTATTGATTATAAATCTAGCGGTCGCAAGCTTGATTTTACCGAAGTATATAACGGGATTTCGCTGCAGCTGTTGACATATTTAGATGTAGCGATGAAAAATATTCCGATTATCGCACGTGAAGGAAAGTTCATCCAGGACTTATCGGAGCTGGAGAATATCATTGTCCAGGCGGCTGGGATGTTCTATCTGCATGTGCATAATCCGCTAATTCCTACAGAAGATTATGAGCAGTATGATCGCGTGGAAAGTTTACGTCAGGAGAAGTTCAAGTTAAGCGGCTATATGGTAAAAGATGTGGAAGTGGCGCAACTGATGGACAAGTCACTTGAGCCGAGTAAAACATCCATTATCGTACCGGCAGCGTTTAAAAGCGGAGAGAACCCTGAATTCAACAGCCGTTCCTCAAAAGTGATCGAACAAGACCAGATGGAAAACCTGCAGGAATTTGTACACTATAAATTCCGTCAGGCGGGCAATGAAATTTACCGTGGTAATACAGAAATTAAGCCGTACAGCCTGGGCAATCAAAAAGCTTGTACGTATTGCAGTTTTAAGTCGGTTTGCCAGTTCGACCAGTCGGAAACAGGCAACAGCTTTAATGAAATCAAGAAACAGCCGGAACAGGAAGTATTTGAAAATATTAAAAAGGTGGTATGTGCAGATGACAATTCCAGAGAAGCCGAGTGATGTTCAATGGACAGATGTGCAGTGGAAAGCCATCTACGCATCCGGTCATGACATATTAGTATCCGCAGCGGCCGGTTCAGGAAAAACGGCGGTATTGATCGAGCGACTGATCCAAAAGATATTAGCGCCTGAAGACAAGCGCATAGATGTTGATGAGCTGCTCGTCGTAACGTTTACAAATGCCTCGGCTGCGGAAATGCGCAACCGTATGGCAGAAGCGCTCGAAAAGGAACTTGCCCAAAATCCGAGCAACCAATTTCTGCGCCGTCAGTTAAGTTTATTGAACAAAGCGCAAATCTCCACGCTGCATTCATTCTGTTTATCAATTTGCCGTGAATTTGCATACACCATTGATTTGGACCCGGGTTTCCGTCTGGCAAGTACAGAGGAAGCTTCGTTATTGCAGGATGATGTGCTGATGGATGTGCTTGAAAAGGCATACCGGGGCGATATGGAAACTTTGTTCTCGAAAGAAGAACTTTACACATTAGTCGACAGCTTTGCATCTGACCGCAGTGACCAGGCGATTGAACTGTTGCTGCAGGAAATGTATAAAGTATCGCGTGTACAGCCAAACCCGTATGAATGGCTGCGCGCATTGCCGGAGAAATACGATATTGATCCGGAAAGTCCGATTGATGACCTGGTTATTGCGCAGGAAGTCCGACCGTTTATTATCGGAAGCCTGAAAGAAATCGCCACTCGTCTTGAAAAAGGGTTGCAAATTGTGTCTGTTACACCTGTTTTAGAGAAAAACAAGCCATTGTTTGAAGCTGAATATACAGGGGTTAAGCATGTACTTGAAGCAATGGAGGGAGGCTCATGGGAACAGGCATATGAGCTGATCCCTGCAGTCGAGTTTGGACGCATCAAGCCGTTGACGAAAAAGGATACCGAGGAAGATAAGCAATATTATGCGTTAGCGAAAAATCATCGTGATACGGCAAAAGAAATGCTGACGGATTTAAAGGAAACATTTTTTGCGCGTCATCCGAAGTTGTATGTCCAGGAAATGGCGGCGACGAAGCCAATTTTGGAAACGCTCGTAAAACTGACGATTGAATACAGTGAAGCGTTTAAAAAGGCGAAGCAAGAGCGCGGCCTGCTTGATTTTTCAGATTTGGAGCATTATGCACTCGAAATTTTGACAGATGAAGAAAGCACGTCAACACCACCCCAGCCATCTGATGTGGCATTGAATTTCCAGAAGCGTTTCAAAGAAGTGCTTGTTGATGAATATCAGGATGTCAATTTCCTGCAGGAAACAATTTTGCAGCTTGTGAAAAACGGCGGTGAGCAGGACGGGAATATGTTTATGGTCGGTGATGTAAAGCAATCAATCTACGCGTTTCGTCTTGCAGAGCCACGTCTTTTCCTTGATAAATATAAGCGCTTTGAAGAGAACCCGTCCGGCACAGGGATGAAAATTGATTTGAATGCCAATTTCCGCAGTCGTTCGGAAGTTCTGGAAGGTACGAACTATGTATTTGAGCAAATAATGGACGAAGAAGTCGGCGAAATTGCGTACGATGAACAGGCAAAACTGAAATTCGGGGCGAGCTATGATGAGCAACAAGTACCGATTGAATTAGTTTTACTGGAAGGGGATTCGAAAGCTCAAATCATTCCGGGAAGTGAAGATGGTTCCGAGGAAGAAAGCATCAGCGCGGCACAGCAGGAAGCACGTTATATTATTCAGCGCATCCGTGATTTAGTCGATCATGGCGGACAAGTGTACAATCCGAAAACGAAATCGATGCGTCCTGTCAGCTACCGCGATATTGTCGTATTGATGCGTTCTCGCACATGGTATACGACGTTTGCAGAGGAATTCAAAATGGCCGGCCTGCCGCTCTATGCTGAAACGGACGGCGGTTATTTTGAATCTCTTGAAGTGATGATTATGATCAACACATTAAAAGTTATCGACAATCCGTATCAGGATATTCCGCTCGCTTCTGTACTGCGTGCACCGTTTATCGGGTTAACGGAAAACGAACTGGCGAAAATCCGTTTAATTAACGGGAAAGTACCTTTTTATGAGGCATTGAAGCAGTATAAAGAAGAAGCAGCGGGTGACATGCCAATCGAAATAGAGGCTAAGCTTGATAAGTTCTTTACGATGCATCGAAAATGGCGCCAGTTCTCCCGTCACGGGGCATTGGCCGATTTAGTATGGCAAGTGTATTTAGATACGAATTATTATGAAATGGTCGGTGCAATGGCGAACGGCAAGCAGCGCCAGGCGAACTTACGGGCACTGCATGACCGTGCATTAAGCTATGAAAAATCTTCATTCCGCGGATTATTCCGCTTCCTGCGATTTATCGACCGGATGAGTTCACGTGGAGATGATTTAGGAATTGCGAAGTCGACGAGTGAAGCAGACGATGTCGTCACATTGCTCACAATCCATAAATCAAAAGGATTAGAATATCCAGTCGTATTTGTAGCGGGCATGAGCCGTACATTCAATACAAAAGATTTAGGCAGCCGCTATATTTTCGATCAGGATTTCGGGTTGGCAATTAAATCGGTGAATCCGGATTTGAATATTATTTCGACTTCTTTACCGCATTTATATGTGAAGGAGAAAAAGCTTGCGAAGATGAAGGCAGAAGAAATGCGCGTCTTATATGTGGCGATGACCCGTGCAAAAGAGCGTCTCATTTTAGTCGGCTCGATTAAAGATTGGGAAAAGCAGAAGGAAGAATGGGCATTTTATCAAGAACTGGAGGATACAGTGCTCCCTGCATACATTCGTTCAAAAGCGAACAGCTATTTAAGCTGGGTCGGTCCAGCTGTTGCACGTCATAATGATTTCCTGTTTGCCGATTACGGCTATTCGAATGAAGCGGCAACAACGAAAGAATGGACTGTACGCATCATTCCAAATCGTGACTACTTGCTTGCCAATGAAGCGGAAACGGTGGAGCATGAAATGGTTGAACAGGCAGTGAATGAAGATATGGTTCAGCTGCTGGCGAAACGTTTCACGACACCGTATCCATATGCAAATGCGGTTACGAAGAAATCAAAAACGTCGGTATCGGAGCAGAAGCGTCTTGAAAGTTTGCAGCGGATGGAAGAAGAGCAGCTTTACAATATGGAAGCGAAGCGCTATGTAAAAACCGATGTACCAAGCTTTATGCTGAAAGGGAAAAAAGAACGCAAGCTTTCGGCAACCGAAGTCGGTACAGCTGTCCATGCCGTTATGCAGCATATCCCGCAACAAGGGTTTACAACGATGGAAGAGACGGAAAGTTATATCCAATCGCTTGTAAAACGTAAGCTGTTGCAGCAAATTGAAGCTGATGCAGTTTCAGCGGAAAAAGTATTTGCCTTTTTCCAAACAGAAGTCGGTGAGCGTTTTAAAAAGGCCAAGCAAGTACTAAGAGAAGAACCGTTTACCCTTAGTTTGAAAGATCAGGAAGGGGATGCCCAAATTGTACAGGGGGTCATCGACTGTATTTTTGAAGATGAACAGGGTAATTGGGTACTTCTGGATTATAAAACGGACTATATCGAACAGTATTTATTAGGCGATTTTGAGAAAATTAAACAAAAAATGACAAAGTCGTACCAAATTCAATTAAACTATTATCAGCATGCTGTACAATCAATTAAGCGTATTCAAATAAACGAACGCATTTTATATTTATACAGTATTGGACAAGAAGTGAAAATAGATTAGGGGGATGGACGGTGGATTTTCGCCCAGTAGGTACGAACGAGCGTGTTGCAACACTCGATATATTGCGCGGGGTAAGTTTACTCGGCATTTTATTAGTTAATATGTTTGGGTTTTATTTACCGATGCCGCATATAACCGATTTGAGCAGCTGGTTTAATGAAGTTCAGGATATAATACTCCAACAGCTTTTGGATATTTATGTACAAAGCAGCTTTTATCCGTTATTTTCTATGCTGTTCGGGTATGGATTAGCAATGCAATTTGTAAAAGCAAATGAGACGGGCGCAGATTTTTACCGATTTGCGCCAAAGCGTCTAATTTTATTATTTTGCATTGGAATGTTTCATGCGATTGTCATTTGGTGGGGCGATATTTTGGCCACGTACGCATTTTGCGGAGTATTTTTAATCGCGCTAATTCGTATTAAGGCAAAATGGCTCCTGCTTGTGGCGGTTGCGGTGAATGCTTTGTATCATGGTTTTAATTTAAGTTTATATGTCGCGGCAGGTTTTTTTTCGGCATCAATGGATAGTTTCCCTGTCGATATTGAAGCAATGCAAAGTGCCTTAACAGCATATGGTATCGGGAACTGGACGGATGCATTTATGCAGCGTCTTGATGATTTATCGATTCAGATGAGTGTCATGATGTGGATTTCGTCTTTATTTACAATATTACCTTATATGCTGTTTGGTGCAGCACTTGCAAAATGGCGTATGATCGAGCGGGCAAAAGAAAAAATCATAGTTTGGATCATTTTGGCTGTTGCTGGTATAGGCGGCGGACTTTATATGAAGAGCTTGCCGATATCAGGTGACCAAACATTGGGCAATGAATACTTGCAAGTTTATATCGGCGGACCGCTGCTTGCGATTGGCTATATGGCAGCCATAACATTGTTGACACAATTGCCGGTCATAGTAAAACTGCTGACGCCGATTGCAAAGGCTGGTCGTATGTCTCTCACGCTTTACCTGATGCAGTCCGTTATTTGTACGGTGCTGTTCTACAATTGGGGCTTCGGTTTATACGGAAAAGTGGATGTGCAAATGGGGATTTATATGGCGGTCGGAATTTTCGTTATCCAAGTACTATTTGCGGAGATCTATTTCTCGAAATATAAACAAGGACCGATTGAAGCATTACTGAAAAGATTTACTTACGGCAAACCTGCAGAACGTAAAACGTGAACAAAGATGCACCGAAAGCTTAGTTTTACGAATTAAGCCCCTTTTTGTCAGAAAAGTAAGGCAATTGTTTATATTTTAATGTATGATGTAAAAAAACAGAAGGAGTGCTCCACGTTATGAAATTGTTATCATTTAAAGTAAACGAACAAGTAAAGTTTGGCCCAAAAGTAAAAAAAGAAGAGGCAGTTTGGGATGTTATCGAAATCCAAAACCAACTTAATGTACTAAAAGACTTTCCGAAAACAATTATTGACGGGATTGCACATGGCTATGAATTTGTTGAGCAAGTTCGTAAATTAGTAGAGGCAGCTCAGAATCATGAAGGTGGAGCTCAGTTCAAACTGGCTTATTCTGATATTGAGTGGCTGTCGCCAGTTCCTCGTACACCGAAAAATATTTTATGTGTTGGTAAAAATTACAGTGATCATGCCCGTGAAATGGGTGCAGAAAAGGCACCGGAACATATCGTTGTCTTCACAAAGTCACCAACTGCAATTGCCCCGGATGAATCAACATTACCTGTGCATGCAGAGGTGACGGATTCTCTTGATTATGAAGGAGAGTTGGCTGTTGTAATCGGCAAGCGCGGAAAAAATGTTCCAAAAGCAATGGCATTTGACTATGTGTTCGGCTATACAATTGCCAATGATCTTACAGCCCGTGATGCACAGGAGAAGCATAAACAGTTCTTCTTAGGCAAGAGCTTGGAAGGCAGCTGTCCAATGGGGCCGTATTTAGTAACAAAAGATGAAATTCCTGATCCGCATACTTTATCGATTGTGACGAAAGTAAATGGTGAAGTACGCCAAAATGGATCGACGAAAGATATGTTGTTCTCTGTTTCCGAAATTATTGAGACAGTTTCAAAATATGTAACGTTAGAGCCGGGTGATGTTATTTTAACAGGTACGCCTGCCGGAGTCGGAAAAGGGATGAACCCGCCTCAATTTTTAAAAGCAGGCGATGAAGTGAAAATCGCAATTGAAGGAATCGGGACTTTAGCAAACCGATTTGCTTAATTAAATTAGGATATTCATAGCTGCAGATTGCTAGATTCGCTTTTAATAGGCAGTAGATTTTCTGGTGGAAGGAAAATCTACTGCTTTTTTGCGGAAAAGTTTCGTTTTTTTATGACAACTCATAGAACACTTGGCAGATTCAATTGAATTTATAGGGCTTTACATGGTAGGATATTGCCTGTAGAGAATAAATAGAAGAGGTGGAAAATTCGTGGATTTCTTAACTAGTACGACGCATATGCACATCACGACTTGGGTAATAGCATTAATATTATTCTTTATCGCTGCATTATCCGGCAAAAAGATGAAAGCAGTACACATGATCTTACGTGTAATGTATATTTTAGTAATCGTAACAGGGTTGTCTTTATTCCTGGAATGGCGCGATAAGATTACTGAAAGCGGCATGAACTATGATATGAAAGTGTTATTTGGTATTTTAGTAATCGGCTTTATGGAAATGGTATTAGTACGCAAAAGCAAAGGCAAATCTGTCAATATGTTCTGGGTACTATTCGGTATCGTTCTATTAATCACATTATACTTAGGCTTAAGCATGGGTATCGGTGTAAACTTCTAATAAAGATTGAAGCGTGTAAAAAGTGGAGGTGGCTTTTTACACGCTTTTTTGTATGGAGAAGGGAGGATTCTACTTTTAAGGGGATTCGTTCTACTTTTATAGTGTTTTGTTCTACATTAGGGGAGAGGTGTTCTACTTTTTGGTTTCCTCTTTCCACATTACAACCTGAAAGTTCTAATATCTCCGGGTGTTCTACATTCAGATGCATATGTTCAACTTTTGAGGAGAGACGTTCTATATTAGGTCGTCAGTGTTCTACTTTCCTGACTCAACGTTCTACATTTCACCTGTAAAGTTCTAATATCCCAGCAGTTTCTACATTCGCCAAGATTCGTTCAACTTTTGGAGTAAATTGTTCCACATTAGATTCAGGTTGTTCTACTTCATCCCCCTCAACGTTCCAGATTCCACCTGAAACCTTCTAATAAAACACAACGCGCCGTCAATACCTAACCATATTAAACACTCTATACACATTTCTGACACGTATTTGTTGAATTTCCTATAAATAACTATTTAAGCTAGCTACATTTATACCTTTTTTGGTAAAATGACGATGGACTGTATATGAAAGAGAGGGAAATGAATGGGATTTAATAAATGGTTTCGTACATTAGCTGCGGGTGTGCTGCTTTCGACTTCATTGTCAGTTGCTGCTGTTGCAAATGCGGAAGAGCGTACAATTGCAGATGAAAGTATATATGATGTTTTAGTGGACCGTTTCTTTAATGGTACCGGTAAAAATGATGATGATACAGTAAATGCGCAAGACCCGACGATGTTTGCTGGCGGGGATTTCAATGGATTGCTGAAGAAAATCGATTATGTTGCAAATATGGGCTATACGATACTGTCAATTGGCTCTGTATTTGAGACTGAAAAATATGATGGGTCGATGCCTACGAGCTATACAATGTTCGACCACCGTTTTGGAACAGCAGAGGAATTTAAAAACATGGTCGAGGCGTATCAAAAACGTGAAATCAAAATGATGGTTGATTTCCCGATTTCCAATGTTAGTCCAAACCATGAACTTGCTGAAAAACAAGGATTTGTGGCATCTGAAAATGATGGGAAAATACAGTGGGACTTAACGAATGAAGAAGTACAGAATGAGCTCATCAACAGTGCTGTACAATTTGTAAATACATATAAACTAGACGGGGTTCGACTGACGAATATTGAACAAGCCGATACTGCTTTTTTAAATCGCTTTATTGAACAGTTAAAAGCAGCAGGTGCCTATGTTATTGCGAATGCAGAAAGTGATGCAGATTTTGACGCGAAATTTTACAGTGATACTGCGGCCAACTTTACGAATGCATTTAAAAATGTTGATTTAAATACGACAGTACTGGAGCCTCATATCGAGGAAATGCTTTCAGGGACTCCGGTATTATCGATGACCGATACTATCTGGTCGAACCGCTTCACATTGGCGGCAACAGAGGAAGGTATGTATCCACCGACACGCAGTAAAATTTCCATTGCGAGCACGCTTTTACTTCCAGGTGTGCCAATCGTACAATATGGATCTGAAATTGCGATGAATGGGGAAGCGGGTGTTGAAGCACACCAGTACTACAATTTTAAAACAGACTCGGAATTAGCCGATTATGTCGGGAAGCTCCAGTCATTAAGAAATGATTCCGATACTTTGCGAAACGGAGAATTTAAATGGCTAGAAAATAAAGACGGCTATGTTGTATTTGAACGCAAATCCGATGAAGAAACATGGATCGTTGTCATTAATAATAGTAGTAAAACAAAACGAGTGCATATTCCTGTGGCTGAGCTGGGTGAAGGAAAAGAAGTTCGCGGAATGTTCAACAGTGAAATCATCCGTGAAAATAAGGACGGCAACTATGCGATTATTTTAGACCGTGAAATGGTCGAAGTGTACCAAGTAATTGAAGCACGTGGCATTAACACCTCTTATATTGTGGCACTTGGATTGGTCGTTGTTTTATACACAGCATTTATGGTTGTGATTATGAAGCGCGGAAAAAAACGCCGTGCCGAGAATTCAGCGCACTAAATAAAACAGCCTGGAGAAGCAGACAACATGCTTTTCCAGGCTGTTTATATTTTATTATAGTTTTAATCGGTCCTGCAAAAATTTCCCTATGCCGTCTTCGTTGTTCGATAGCGTAATTTCATTGGCGATTGTTTTCAAGTCGTCGATACCGTTACTCATCGCAACGCCAACGCCTGCGTATTCAATCATTTCCAAGTCGTTGTCCTCATCGCCAAATGCAATGATGCGTTCACGGGGAATGCCCATTTCTTTTGCAATATAGTCGATGCCTACTGCTTTACTTAACCCTTTATGGACAATTTCAATAATCGGGAATGGAGCTCCCCAACGTCGGTGCTCGATCAGTTCAGCGTGAACATCCTGCAAATGTTTGCGGATAATCGGTGTATTTACATCATCGGCTTGAATAAGCAAACTTGTCGGGTCTTCTTTTAATGTATTTTTCAGATCGCCTGTTAGAATATTCGGGTTGCCCATATGCAGCAACTGAAGCACACCTTCATCTTCACGATGGAGATACACGTCATCCATTACTTCGGCGATTAAGTTGTCGTATTCATATTTATGAACAGATTCTACAACATCATGGACTACACTTAAATTGACTGTTGTATGAATCGTTTTCCACATCGGATTTTTAGGGTGGTGGATGAGGGCTCCGTTGAAATTGACAATCGGAGTTGTTAAACTCAGCTCCTGGTAATAAAGCTGACTCGCACGATACGGACGTCCTGTCGCGATCATCACCTGATGACCTGCTTCTTTTGCTTTTAACAAAGTTTCCTTTGTCAGCGCAGAAATTTTTTTCTCGTCCGTCAATAAAGTGCCGTCTAAATCTAATACAATTAAATGTTCGTTCATAAGAGTAAGCCTCCTTTAGCCTGGGTATAATTGTAACGTGCAAAAATAGCATTCGTCAAAGTTTTGAAACATTGACCAATTTTTGCTAATGTAAACAAAGAGGTGAGAAATTTGATAGTTGACAAAGAACAATGGAAGTCCATTCCATTACTGCATGTATATGATGAAACGATGGATGAGCAAACACCGGTCGTTATTTTTCTTCATGGTTTTTTAAGCGCAAAGGAACATAATTTACATTACGCTTATCAGTTTGTGCAACAGGGTGTACGCGTTATACTACCGGATGCGTTAATGCATGGTGAGCGCTCGAATCAATTGACGGAAGACCAGATGAACTTTAACTTCTGGAAAATTGTATTAAAGTCAGTGGAAGAAGTACATACTATTTATGGAGAATTGAAGCTGAAAAACTTGGCAGGAAACAAGGTTGGGATTGCCGGAACTTCAATGGGCGGAATCGTCACTTCAGGCTGTTTAGCGATCTATCCATGGATTGAAACGGCAGGTATTTGTATGGGTACAACAAGCTATACGAAACTGGCCCTCCATCAAGTAGAGGATCTAAAGCAAAAAGGCGTAACATTTCCGTTGTCTGAAGAACAGCAAACAGGCTTGCTTCAAATGCTGCAAAAATTTGATATGGAGCAGCATGAGGAATTATGGGCAAACAAACCGATTATTTTCTGGCATGGTGAGCGCGATACGGTCGTTCCTTATCATATGAGCCGAGATTATGTTGAACAACTGGAAAAAGAAAAAAAAGCGGCACATATTACTTATTTGGCAGAACGAAAAGCAGGGCATGCGGTATCGAGAAACGGAATTTTGCAAGTCACGCAATTTATGGCGCATTGTTTGGCATAAATCATGCGTTCTGCTATGATTAACATTAACACCATGGCGAAAGGGGAAATTTAAAATGGCAATTGATCACGATATGAAAGAAAGTATGTTAGGTGCATTGGAAAACGTAATTGACCCTGAGTTAGGCATTGATATCGTCAACTTAGGCTTAGTATATGAAGTAGATTTAACAGATGAGGGCTTAGCAATCGTTACGATGACATTAACATCAATGGGCTGTCCGCTTGCTCCAGTTATCGTTGACCAAGTAACAACTGCACTTAGCGAATTACCGGAAGTAAAAGAAGTAAAAGTAGATATCGTATGGCAACCGGCGTGGTCTAAAGACAATATGTCCCGCTATGCAAAAATGGCATTAGGCATTCGTTAATTAATAAGTGAATAAATGAATTGAAATTCGGTCATTTTGCGTATAGGCAAAGTGATCGTTTTTTATTAGGATCTTTGCGAAGGAAACAGAGCTTAATTATTTGTTGTTTGACCAACTTTGACTTATAATTAAATTAATCAAAAAAGGTCAAACTAAATGAAAGGGTGCACTTTATGCAATTTAACCAAACACAAGATAATCGTCCTCCATTAGAGCAATTTGGACGAAACTTAATTGAACAAGTAAAAAACGGTAAGATGGATCCGGTTATTGGACGAGATGAGGAAATCCGGAACGTCATTCGTATTCTGTCACGTAAAACAAAAAACAATCCGGTCCTCATCGGTGAGCCAGGTGTTGGTAAAACAGCGATCGTCGAAGGGCTGGCACAGCGTATCGTAAGACAGGATGTTCCGGAAGGATTAAAAGATGCGGAGCTTTATGAACTGGATATGAGTGCACTAATTGCCGGTGCATCGTATCGCGGGCAGTTTGAAGAGCGGCTGAAATCGGTATTAAAGCAAGTGAAAGAATCAGATGGACGTATTATTTTATTCATCGATGAGATCCATACAATTGTCGGTGCAGGAAAAGCGGACGGAGCAATGGATGCAGGAAATATGCTGAAACCAATGCTTGCACGTGGTGAACTGCATTGTATTGGAGCAACAACATTGGATGAATACCGTATGTATATCGAGAAAGATCCTGCATTGGAACGCCGCTTCCAGCAAGTAATGGTGAGAGAACCTTCTATTGAAGATACGGTTTCCATTTTACGTGGAATAAAAGACCGTTTTGAAGAACATCACCGTGGTGTTCGCATTCATGACCGCGCGATTATTGCAGCGGCTCAACTGGCGAACCGTTATATTACAGACCGCTTTTTACCGGATAAAGCAATTGATCTTGTCGATGAGGCATGTGCGATGATCCGCATAGAAATCGATTCAATGCCACAGGAACTGGATCAGTTAATGCGCCGCCTCACACAGCTGAAAATTGAGCAGCAGGCACTGAAAAAAGAAAAAGATGATGCAAGTAAAAAACGTCTTGAAATAATTACAGATGAAATTGATACATTGGAAGTTTCAATTAAGTCAATGAAGGAACAGTGGGAACTCGAGAAAAACGGTTTACAGATTGTACGCGATAAAAAAGATGAACTGAAAAAAATGGAAGCCGAGCGCGACGATTTATTTATTTCAGGCAGTAATTTAGCGCGGGCAAGTGAGCTTCAGTACAGTAAAATACCACAGCTTGAAAAGGAAATCGCCGAACTGGAACTGCAGTTGAAACAGTCGGAAGGTAACCGGATGCTGCGTGAAGAAGTGACTGAAGAAGAAATCGCTAAAATTATTTCACGCTGGACAGGGATTCCGGTAACGAAGCTTGTTGAAGGTGAACGCGATAAACTGCTCCGTTTAAAAGATACATTGCATGAAAGGGTAGTCGGTCAGGACGATGCGGTAACTTATGTAACGGAAGCAGTTTGGCGTGCGCGTTCCGGTATTAAAGACCCGAATAAGCCGATTGGAAGCTTCCTGTTCCTTGGTCCAACCGGTGTCGGGAAAACGGAATTGGCCAAAGCATTGGCCGCACAACTTTTCGATTCGGAAGACCATTTCATCCGTATTGATATGAGCGAGTATATGGAGAAGCATTCTGTATCCAGACTTGTCGGAGCTCCTCCAGGCTATATTGGCTACGAAGAAGGTGGTCAGCTGACAGAAGCGGTACGCCGCAATCCGTATGCTGTAGTACTGTTGGATGAAATCGAAAAGGCGCATCCGGATGTCGCGAATATTTTACTTCAAGTACTTGATGATGGCCGCATTACCGATAGCCAAGGACGGATTGTCAATTTTACGAATACCGTTATCATCTTGACATCGAATATCGGCTCACAGTTTTTACTGGAAGCATCAGAAGAAGCGGAACAGCTTGTTCAAGCAGCATTACGCCAGCACTTTAAGCCGGAGCTGTTAAACCGGATGGACGATATTATTATGTTCCATGCATTATCGAATGAGCACTTCCATAAGATTGCCTGGAAATATGTAAAGCAGCTTCAAGATCGGGTCGCAGAACAGGAAATTACGCTGTCTGTTGATGGGGAAGTTGTGGACTGGATTGTGAAGCACGGGATTGACCCGCAATTTGGTGCACGTCCGCTCAAACGCTTTGTCCAACGCCATTTGGAGACGATTGTTGCCCGTGAACTGTTAAAAGGGGAAGTCACAGCAGGTGGAAGTTTATCGATTGCATTGGAAAATGGAGAGTTAGTAATAAAATTAAATTAAGTTTGAAGACAGCTTGTGCGTGAAATGCGTACAAGCTTTTTTTGGTGGTTTGAAATGTTCTAATAAGGATGGTTAAAGTTCTAATATAAATGAAAAAGTACTAAGAAAAGCCGGAAATTTTAATATAAATGTCACTTGTGCTAATAAGAGGTGCTACTGTTCAAATAAACGTGGCGACTTTTCTAATATCAAGTATAAAAGTTCTAATATGTATTGAATTTATCTAATAAAGTCAGCGCCCCCCACAAAAGTGGGTGTAAATAACAAGGGGCTGTCCAGTAGTTTTACCGGACAGCCCCTTGTTATCTATTAATGATGCTCTGCTTCTGCTTCTGGAGTTGATTCGTTTGGAATGATTGCAGCGATAATAATAACTAATACGCTGAATACTAATGATACGATTACGCCATTCATGAAGTTAAAATCTACACTTAATACAGAACTTACTACATAGTTTAGCATTGAAACTAATAAGAATGACCAAAAGAACGTAATGATATATTGCATCAAATTCACCTCATTGAACTTATTTATAACGTTATTGTGAAATTACATCTTCAATATCATACCACAAGCATTCATCAAATTAAAAGGGCGAATCAAATTATTCTTCAAGTTGTCATAAATGCTTGTTTTTATTGCTTTTTTAAGTAGGAATTAACACGGAAAAAGAGAAGATTAGCTCGAAGTTGTTTGTCTAATAATGGAACGTTTTTTACATTCGCTCTTTAAAAGTTTAAACGTAAGAAATGAACGAATACTGCTGTCCGTTATTCAATTTTCATCCAGATGTTTTATCAATTAGTATAGCCATTTTAATTGAAAGAAAAAACAAGAATAAATCCCCAATCCCTCTTTTTCCGGAAATTTTAATTGTGTTAAAAATAATTATGTTCTATAATTAGTACCAACTACTAATAATTAGTTATATTTTTTGATTCATGAGAAAACAAGGGGGCTATTATATGAATGCCGGTATTATAGGGATGGGGAAATATGTTCCGGAAAAAGCTATAGCAAATAAGGATTTTGAAAAAGTTTTAGATACATCAGATGAGTGGATTCGTTCTCGGACAGGTATTGAAAACCGTTTTATCGCTGAGAATGAAGAAACATCGGATTTAGCATATAAAGCAGCAGTGCAAGCTATTGAAAATGCAGGTATAACACCAGATCAAATTGGTCTAATCGTTGTTGCGACGGTTACACAGGATCAGAATTTCCCGAGTGTAGCGTGTCAAATTCAAGAACGACTTGGAATATCGGGATGTGGCGCAATGGATGTGTCCGCTGCATGCTCAGGATTTATTTATGGAACGGCTATTGCAAAACAATTTATTGAGAGCAATAATTATGAATATGTATTAGTAGTAGGTGTTGAAAAACTGTCGAAAATTGTGGATTGGGATGACCGCAACACAGCTGTCCTATTTGGCGATGGTGCAAGTGCGGCTGTTCTCGGCAAAGTTTCGGAAGGCCGCGGAATTCTTGCGTTCGAACTTGGAGCTGACGGAACAGGCGGAAAGCATCTTTATTTAAATCCTAAAAACCATATTGCGATGAATGGTCGTGAAGTATTTAAATTTGCAGTTCGTCAAATGGGCGAATCAGCAGTAAATGTAATCGAAAAGGCAGGCCTGACGAAGGAAGATGTCGATTATTTGGTACCGCATCAAGCGAACATCCGCATTATGGAAGCCGCGAGAGAGCGTCTTGACTTACCAGAGGAAAAAATGTCGAAAACAATCCAGAAATACGGCAATACATCAGCCGCTTCAATCGGTATTTCAATCGTTGAAGATTTGGAATCAGGAAAAATCAAAGATGATGATATCGTTGTTTTAGTAGGTTTCGGCGGTGGCCTTACATGGGGAGCACTTGCATTAAAGTGGGGTAAATAAGCACGTTGATTGGAATGTTGGGGAGGATGGAACGAATACTAAAATCGTCACCGACATCGTATTGGCCAAAGACCCGAAATGAAATCAACCTTTAAATAGGGAAAAGAATTTAACTTAGAAAAGGGTGTTAAATAATGGAGAAAAGAAGAGTTGTTGTTACAGGAATCGGTGCAGTATCGCCAGTAGGAAACAGTGCAGAGCAAGCATGGGAAAATGTAATTGCAGGCAAGTCTGGTATTGGACCATTAACACGTGTAGATGTGAGCAAATTTCCAGTCTCTGTAGCCGCTGAAGTAAGAGATTTTAATATAGAAGAATATATTGAAAAGAAAGAAGCACGTAAAATGGACCGCTTTACACATTATGCGGTCGCTGCTTCAATGATGGCTGCAAAAGATGCCAACTTGACGATTACCGAAGAAATGGCACCGCGCGTAGGTGTTTGGATCGGTTCTGGAATCGGCGGAATGGAAACACATGAACAGCAGTTTCTAACATTCCAGGAGCGCGGTGTTCGCCGTGTAAGTCCATTCTTCGTACCGATGATGATTCCGGATATGGCATCTGGACAAGTATCGATTTATCTAGGGGCAAAAGGAGTAAACTCTTGTTCTGTAACGGCTTGTGCATCAGGAACAAACTCGATTGGGGATGCGTTCAAAGTAATCGAACGTGGAGATGCGGATGTCATGATTACAGGCGGGGCAGAGGCACCAATCGTAACAATGGCGGTTGCCGGCTTCGTTGCAAACACAGCGTTATCGTTAAATCCGGACACGGCAACTGCATCACGTCCATTCGATAAAAACCGTGACGGCTTCGTTATTGGTGAAGGCGCAGGGATTTTAATTTTGGAAGAGTATGAACATGCAAAAGCGCGCGGTGCGAAAATTTACGGTGAAGTTGTTGGATATGGTTCAACTGGGGATGCCCATCATATTACAGCACCGGCTCCAAACGGTGAAGGTGCAGCACGTGCGATGCAAATGGCAATCGATGATGCACAAGTATCGCCTGACCAAGTTGGTTACATTAACGCACACGGTACGAGTACACCATATAATGACTTATTTGAAACACAGGCAGTTAAGACTGTTTTTGGTGACCATGCCTATAAATTAGCGATGAGCTCAACGAAAAGTATGACAGGCCATTTATTAGGTGCAGCAGGCGGTATTGAGGCAATCTTTACGGTACTTGCGTTGAAGGAAGGTATTTTGCCGCCGACAATGAATTTACACGAGCCGGATCCGGAATGTGATTTGGATTATGTACCAAATGCCGCAAGAAAAGCGGAAGTTGAATATGCGTTAAGCAATTCACTCGGTTTCGGCGGACATAATGCTTGTTTATTATTTAAAAAATTTACAGATTAATAAAATGACAAAAAACGAACGTGCTTCTTCTATCGCACGTTCGTTTTTCGTATAGTTGTACGAAGGATGGTGTTTTGACACGTTTCGTACTTTTTTTATTTTTTTATGGGCTCAGTGTCATGTCGATCAGTAATATGATTTTATACTTGAATTACCGCACGCTCGGTTATTCATGGCATGCTGTATTAATGTACATTGTACACGGAGCAGAGTTGTATATGCTGCTTGTTGCTATTGGCGGGATGTTTAGCGTCGTTTACGGCCTAAGCCCATCGCGTTCTCCATTTTCTTGAGTGTTTTAGAGGCAATGGCATTCGCTTTTACTGCACCCTCATCCAAAATTTCATCAAGTTCAGGTGAGTCAATCAGTGCATAATAGCGTTCTTGAATTGGTGTTAAGTGGTCAATAACAGCCTGTGCTACTCCAGCTTTAAAATCACCATAGCCTTTGCCTTCATACTTTGCTTCTAAATCTGCAATTGCTGTTCCGGATAAGGCAGATTCAATAATAAGCAAGTTTGATACACCTGGTTTGTTTTCAATATCAAATTTAACGATTCCCTCAGAATCCGTTACAGCAGATTTGATTTTCTTCTCGATTTCTTTTGCTGTATCAAGCAGGCGAATCGTCGCTTTTGAGTTCGTATCCGATTTGGACATCTTTTTAGTCGGCTCTTGCAATGATTTGATACGTGCGCCTTCTTTCGGCAACTGAATATCAGGAATCGTTAATACGTCATTGTAGCGCTTATTGAAACGCTCAGCTAAATCGCGTGTTAATTCAATATGCTGCTTTTGGTCTTCGCCTACTGGTACGATGTCTGTATTGTAAAGAAGAATATCGGCAGCCATTAACGGCGGGTATGTTAATAGTGCGGCAGAAACGGACTCTTTACCTGTTGATTTGTCTTTGAACTGTGTCATACGCTCTAATTCACCTATTGAAGCGACGCATTGCAGCATCCAGCCGGCTTGGGCGTGGGCAGGGACTTCTGACTGAATAAATAAAATCGATTTTTTCGGATCAATGCCACATGCAATATACATAGCTGCCAAAGAGCGGATATTTTTACGCAACTCCAGGCGATCCTGTGGCACAGTAATTGCATGCTGATCCACGATGCAATAAATGGCGTTGTTGTTTTCCTGTAAAGCAGGGAATTGTTTAATCGCTCCGATATAGTTCCCTAAAGTAATAGTTCCTGTTGGTTGTACACCTGAAAAGATTGTTTTCATTGGGTGTTCCTCCTTAAAATCAAATGAAAATAAAAAAACATCATGCGTCCTCTATTCGAAAATAGAAGGGACGAATGATGTTAAAATCCGCGGTACCACCCAGCTTGCCTTAATTGGCCACTTTGCTTCGTAACGTGAAGGCGACGAGCTGGACTACTAATAGAAACGTTCATCAAGCTAACTCGGAAGTCCATTCCATTTAACGAATGATCTGTTTACACCAACCACAGACTCTCTAGGCATTCTCATTAAATGTACTACTCTTCGTCATCGTTTTTTATAATCTTGAAAGGATTATAACTTAATCATTGAAAAGAAAGCAATCGTTTTATTTTAAAGAAACAGGAATAAAACGAAGTGAAAATGGAAATAGTAGTAAATAGATGATTGTATTATATGAAATGACATTGTATTTTCTGATTTTTTTCTCAATTACATTTTGTTAAATGAGAAAAAATATCGAAAATCAGGACGTTTTATTTTTCTATTATACGGGTAAAATTTGTTATGGCACAAAATTATAGAAAGTGTGCCTATTAGAGAGAAATACGTAATAAAATTTATTACGTAAGTTGAATTATTTGTTGACATTGTATATTCAAACATGGGTTATTCATGTATAATGGGAACAGAATCTTAAATTAAATTAATTCTAAATTGAGTTTTACTTATACATTTGTGCTTCTTTAATAACAGGAAGCAACATCTAGCAATTGAATTGAAATCAATTAGAGAGGGAGTGAGCCAATGTTAGTAACATTATTTACTTCACCAAGTTGTACTTCATGTCGAAAAGCAAAAGCATGGTTAGAGGAACATGATATCCCATATACAGAACGTAACATTTTTTCCGAGCCACTTACAATTAGTGAAATCAAAGAGATTTTACGAATGACAGAAGATGGTACAGATGAAATTATCTCAACGCGTTCGAAAATTTTCCAGAAGTTGAATGTCGATGTTGAAACATTGCCGTTACAACGATTATATGAGCTTATTCAGGAATATCCGGGACTATTACGTCGTCCGATTATTTTAGATGAAAAACGTCTGCAAGTTGGTTATAACGAAGATGAAATTCGTCGATTCCTGCCTCGTAAAGTACGAGCATACCAGTTGCAAGAAGCCCAACGCATGGTTAACTAAATAGACCGCTCATGATGTTACGGATGCATATTGTGCAATTGTAGCATCTTTTTTTTATTTTAGAACATATTAGAAAGACACCTTAATTACTTGATTTAAATGGAGTGGTGCAATACAATTTCAATTATTCAAATTATTTATCCTGAATAATGTTTTTCCTTTTCATTTTAATCCATTCCATCATACAATAGAGTTATAGATACTTCTAATATTTAAAAGTATCTCAGTTCCGATGCAATAGAACGCCATATTGTATGCCACTTGGAAATAAAGCGACGTTCTATACAATGACTGTGAAGGGGGTTGAGGTCTAATGGACATCGAACGCATTAATGAAAATACGCTAAAATTATTTATTACGTATAGTGATATCGAGGACCGCGGTTATACTCGCGAAGAAATATGGTACAATCGCGCAAAAGGTGAAGAGCTTTTCTGGGATATCATTGGTGAAATAAATACAGATGATTATTTCGATTTAGATGGTCCAATTTGGATTCATATTAACGCTTCAGAAAGTGGATTGGAAGTCGTTGTTACACGCGCGTCTGTAGGTAATGACTCCGAAACTTCTTCAATGACAGGCAACTTTGAAGATGACCTTCATATATCAGATCAATTAAATGAAATGGAAGAATCGATCTTCAATGCGATTGGCAAAGCTGCAAAAGAAGAAGAACAATCGCTTGAAAATGCCCGATTCCGATTTAAAGATATTGACGAACTAGTACCTCTTGCAAAACGCGCAGCACCATTAGGATTAGAATCTGTGTTGTATAAATGGGAGGATTACTACTATTTATATGTAGATTTGAAAGATTTGGAAAGCCAGGAAGCGAGAAATATCATCGCTTTATGTACTGAATATTTAGCTGCTTCCAAAATTACAGCGCACCGCCTTGAAGAGTACGGGGAAACAATCATTGCTGAAGACTGCTTCGAAACAATCATTACGTATTTTGATTAGGACAGCAGTTTACGAAAGTCACCTGATTTCAGGTGGCTTTTTTGTGTTTGTGCTGGGGGATATCTGGTTGGAGGAAGTAGAATATAGAGCGGCAAAAGTAGAATATTGGTTGAGGAAAGTTGAATATAGTGCGTGTGAAGCAGAATAGGGCATCGAGAAAGTAGAACCTTGTGACGGAAAAGTGGAAAGTTCGTCTATAAAGGGGGACGGTAATCAATAAAAGTAGAAATCCATTGAAAAAACCAGTTTCCAATAGTTACTATTTACAAGTTGAAAATGAATATGCATTTCATTAAGATGGTTAAAAAGGAGTGGAAGCAAATGCTGGTCGCAATGACCGAACAACAGCAATTATTCCATTTAACGTCGAAACTACCGCTGGATGAATTACAAAGAATAAGAAAGCAGCAGTCCTTTTTCTGCCCTCAATGTAAAGAACAGCTTTTATTAAAGGCTGGACATATAAGAATTCCCCACTTTGCACATGAAAAAAATAGTGAATGTGATTCCTTGTTTTCTGAAGGGGAATCTGCCGAACATCTCCTTGGGAAACAACACCTCTTTGAACTTTTTACGAGCCTTCAGCTACGTCCCGTCCTGGAACCGTATTTGCCGCAGCTTCAACAGCGACCGGATATTCTCATCACAATAAAAAATCATCAATATGCAATCGAATTTCAGTGCAGTCCAATCGCGCATCCATCTTTTCAACAGCGTACTAGAGGCTATTTGCAAGCAAAAATAACGCCGATATGGATTTTGCATACTCCCGATAAATTCAAAGGTACCGGTATCGTAAAAGTTTCAATCAATCATACACATTCCCAATTTATGCAACAGTATAAAGAACAGAAATTCCTCATCACCTATGATGTAAAAAGTAAAACCTTCTACTATATTAGCAATTTAATTCATCTTCATAAATGGCAGTATTTCGCTGTTGTTAAGCCATTGCCCCTTAGTCAACAACGTTTTCCGCTGTTGGTTCCTGAAAAAGTATCAAAATCCCAATTTCATCTGCTCCTGAAAAACTACAGGAAATATCGGGAATACTATATCCATCCCCGTCTCCTATTAAGCAAAAAAGGGGTAAACGATCAATTTTTCCGTTCAATTTATGAATTAAGGCTAACGATGACGGAGTTCCCGATTTTTTTGGGGATTCCTGTTTACAATACGCATGCTTTTAATCAATTTTGTATAGAATGGCAAGTAGGGCTTTTTCATTTTATGGACTACCATGCGCTCACTCCCAAAACGATGAATGTACATGCAATTCCTTATTTTTTCAAATGGAGTCAATTGAAGTTGACGGATGAGCGAAAAGCGGCGGTGGAACACTATTTAGCAATTTTAAGACATCTCAATATTGAGCAACTGGGTGAGAATATCGCCGAGGAACAACTTTTTAATGTTCTGTACGACGAATTGGTTGCATTTGGATGTTGAAATTGTTTAAATAGATTTATAATTTCGAATATCGGAATAGTAGGAGGCAAATAAATGGCAAAGCAAATTTTAACGCGTGAAGAAGTACCTGAGCAATTAACATGGGATTTAACAACAATTTTTGAATCCGATGAAGCTTGGGAAGCTGAACTGAAAGAAGTGGAACAATTATCAAAAAAAGCTTCGGATTATAAAGGGAAAGTAGCAGATAGCGCGGAAAGCTTATACAATACATTGCAGTTCAGTGATGCATTATACGAGCGTCTGAGCAAGTTATATGTATATTCTCATTTGAAGCATGATCAGGATACGACGAATAGTAAATACCAGGATCTTGATGGTCGTATTCGCTCTGTTCTTACAAATGCAGGAGCAGCGTGGTCATTTATTACACCTGAAATTTTGGCATTGGATGAAGCGACTTTAAACAGCTATGTGGAAAGCTATGAACCACTTTCACTATATGAACAAAGCCTAAAAGAACTAAACTTGGGCCGTCCTCATATTTTATCTGCTGAAAAGGAAGAGTTGCTGGCACAATTTTCTGAAGTGACATCGACAGCTGGCAAAACATTCAGCGCTTTAAACAATGCTGATTTAGAATTCCCGAAAATCATAGGGGAAGATGGAGAAGAAGTACAAATTACGCACGGTAACTATATTACAATGCTTGAAAGCGACAATCGTGAAGTACGTGAGGCAGCATTTAAAGCCGTTTACAAAACTTACGGCCAATATAAAAATACATTTGCGACAACTTTAGCTGGGAATGTAAAAGCGCATAATGCTAATGCAAAAGTTCGTAATTACAATTCTGCTCGTCATGCAGCACTTAGCAATAACTTCATTCCTGAAAAAGTGTATGACCAGCTTGTTTCAACAATCCATGATTACTTACCGGCATTACACCGTTATGTAGAGCTTCGCAAAAAAGTACTTGGTGTAGATGAGCTGCATATGTACGATCTGTTTACGCCGCTTGTTAAAGAAGTGAAAATGGAAGTAACATATGACGAAGCAAAGAAAACGATGGTAGAAAGCTTCGCGCCACTTGGTAAAGAATATCAGGAAATCGTTGAAAAAGGTTTGGAAAGCCGTTGGGTAGACGTGCTAGAAAACAAAGGGAAACGCAGCGGTGCCTATTCTTCGGGAACGTTCGGTACAAATCCGTATGTCTTAATGAACTGGCAAAATAATGTGAATAACCTTTATACATTGGCACATGAATTCGGCCACTCGATGCACAGTTATTATTCACGTGCCAACCAGCCGTATCAATATGCAGATTACTCGATTTTCGTTGCGGAAGTGGCTTCAACGTGTAACGAAGAACTATTATTTAATCACTTAATGAAAACATTGGATGATGATAAGCAGAAAATCTATTTATTAAATCAATGGCTGGATGGTTTCCGCGGTACGGTATTCCGTCAAACAATGTTCGCTGAGTTTGAGCATATGATTCACGAATTAGATGCAAAAGGCGAATCGATCACATCGGAAAAATTAACATCGATTTATTACGATTTAAACAAACAATACTTTGGTGATGCAATGACAGTAGACGAAGAAATCGGTCTGGAATGGGCACGTATTCCACACTTCTACTACAACTATTACGTATATCAGTATGCAACAGGTCAATCAGCGGCAACAGCATTATCTAAACAAATTTTAGAAGAAGGCGAACCGGCAGTTGAGCGTTATATTAACAACTTCCTGAAAGCAGGCTGCTCGGACTTCCCGATTGAAGTATTAAAAGCTGCAGGTGTAGATATGGAATCTCCGGAACCGATCGCATTGGCATGTAAAGTATTCGAAGAGAAGCTGGAAGAGCTTGAAAAATTATTATTGAATAATTAATAGTTTGTGAAAACGCATCTGTTTCAGGTGCGTTTTTTGCTTGAAAAAATGGAAATTTACTTTGTTTTGGTGAAGTTTGATGAGTATGTTTTAACGGTTATAGTTGGAAGGAAAGGCTTTCTGAGTGTTGATATATCGGCGTTTAAGGCAGATAATTAAAGAAGAATTTATGACATTTTACTTTAAACCTCATTACTTCGCTTGGAAACGCTTACTATATGACGAATTTGTGAAATTGTGAAAGATACATTGCAAGAAATATTATTCCATGATAGAGTAATACTCGTGAAATAAATCACATAACAAACATACACCCCTTTGTTTGAACGTGAACATTTCTCCCATCCCCTTTGTGAAAAAGAGGCGTCTTATTTCTCGAGAATAAGGCGCCTCTTTTGTTTTTGTTCTCCATTATTCGTGTATTCGGGTTTAATGGGGGAGGGCGTTCTACTTAATCAGGCAAGTGTTCTACACTCCGATGAAAAGTTTCTACATACTAGGAGCAACATTCTACTTTTACCTCAAAAGATTCTACTTTTCCAATCCAAACGGCGAATATAGACGGAGCAATCTACTTAAGCTTGAAACTTTCCACATTTCAGGGCAAATGTTCTCCATTCACCTCGGACGATTCTCCTTTCTCGATCGAAAAGGTAAATAAAGGAGGAGTGTTCTACATAAACAGAAATACTTTCTACATTTCATTCGAACTTTTCCACATTCCAAGGAGAACATTCTATTTTTCCCCCAAAAACTTCTACTTTTCCAATCCAAACGGCGAATAAAATAAAGATTACTGCACTTCATCCAAAACGCCTCTAAATCCCTCACAATTGCTTCTGCATTCCACCTGACTTAGGCTAGCAAGTTCTCCTTTCACGACGGCCTGAACGAACACAGGGGCAAATTTACCTATGTCTATCCTCATATCATCAAAAAACTCTATTGTACTTATTGAATTTCAAATATCCTGCAGAAAACATAAAAAAACCAGCCTGCATGAATGCATAGCTGGTGAAAATATTGTATAAGTGCGTTTTATAAATTATTTAGTAGGTCGTGCGTTCTTTTGCACGCCATAGTGTAATTTCGTCAGTCATGATGCGTTCTACTTTTTGCTGTAGCATACGTTTCTTTAATTCGCGTTCTGCCAGTTGTTCATTGATTGAGTAGATTTCGGCTACTTCAGCTGTTGTAAGGGTGCTGAATCGATCGAATAACTCGTCTAATGCGGGAACCGGTTGGCGAATTAATTCTTCTCCTAGCAATTCTGCTAAAATATGCTCGTAAACTTCATAATTATAAGAACCGCTTACTTTCAGGCCTTCATCTTCAATGCACTCATTGAAAAATACGATGCTTGGAATTTCTTCAACTTCCATTTCACGTGTTAAGTATAAATCACATTGGAAGGCGCGAGCTGCTTCTTTTGAACCAAAGTCGGACACGAACTCATCCATATCCAGGTTAACTTGCTGTGCGATTTCAATTAAAGTCGCATGGGAATTGATATTGCGTGTATTAAGTGTCGCTACTTCTTGAACTTTGTTTAAATAGCGGAAACCTGCTCGCTTTCCTTGAAGTTCAGCCGCTTTAATTGCAATTGAAGGTAATGCTGGATGTGTAATATCCAATTCCGCTCCGGAAACACAGCCTTTCATCCGGCTCGTCATGCTGTTGAGAGCAGAGAGTTCCGTACTAAGGACATATCGACATGTAAAGTAATGACCATATTCTACTTGCAGTTTACGCATTGTCGTTTGAAGAGATAATGCTTTTTCGCAAAGGGGGTCAATAAAAATGTAAAGCTCAATCGGTTTATTACATGTGGATGGTGCAACAGGTTGCTGTAAAAGTTGGATATTATTCACTCAAATCCCTCCTCATCATTTGGGGCGTTGACCATATGGTGAGCAGTCATTACGAGACGCTTATAGTAAACTTCACGGAATTTCCCGTCCAAGCCCACTTCGTCCATCGCCTCTGCCATACATTCAAGCCATGCCTGGGCACGATCGGGTGTAATTTTAAAATGCATATGTCTAGCACGCATCATTGGATGACCATGTTCTTCAGAGAAAAGGTTAGGCCCCCCAAGATACTGCGTTTGGAATTGTATTTGTTTACGAATTGTTTCCGTCAGATCTTCAGGAAAAATAGGAATTAATAAAGGATGCTTCGCCACTCGAGAGTAGAACGCGTTAATTAATTCAGAAAGCTTTTCAGCACCGAGTTCCTCATAAGGAATCGTATATTTTCGATTCATTAGTTATACTCCTTTGTGTCTTTCTTTGCCAGTATATGAAATATGAATGTCATGTAAGTAATGTAAATTTCATATAGGCGATACAATCATTCTAGCAACGTAGGGCCATTTTAACAAATAAAGTGCCCTGCCAAAAAATTTGAAGGGCGTTTCACATCTATTATCAGAACGGTGGAATTGTTGATTTAATAGGTGTTCACAACGATTTTCCAACTAATCCAAAATACAGCATTTCAGGAGCATAAACAATAAAATCTCAAAATCCCTTTTGGCTTTCGTCTTCAAATTTTCACGACAAGTTCACCGCTATTTATAAATAATTTACACATTCATATAGTTCATTATTTTTTTGACATAGTTTTGAGTTTCTTGGAAAGGAGGGATACCCCCGTATTTTTTTACATTTCCAGGACCTGCATTGTACGCAGCAAGCGCTGTTTCCACATTATTATCAAACTGGTCGAGCATTTGGCGTAAATATTTTGCGCCACCCATAATATTTTGGGCAGGGTCAAAACGATCAGACACCCCTAAATAGCGCGCAGTTGCAGGCATGAGCTGCATTAAACCGGATGCGCCGGCAGCACTAGTGGCAGATGCTTTAAAGTTCGACTCCTGTTTAATAACGGAAGTAATCAGTTTTTCAGGTAAATTGTATTTCTTAGCGGCAGCAGCAATTTCTGCTTGATAAGTTTCAGCACCGGCAAAGAAATTTGCTACATCGGTCTTTCTTGTAAAATCCGTCATATACTGTTCAATTGTGGATGTTTCATTACTTGCTGAAAGGCTGTTGAATGTACCCGGTAAATTCGTTAAGTTAGTTGAATTATTCAACAAAAATGTTGCGATATAGTTTTGAGCAGCCGAGTTTTGCTGCTGCGAATTAGAAGTTTGTTCGGAATCCGTTAACTGCTGGAAAGTGCTAACATCACCAAGTCCAGTTAGCGAACTTGATAAAGATTGTCCGCCTAAAATGTCGCTCATTAAATCGGAAAATAAAGTCGACGTAGATGATGATAATACACTTGCGCTTGACTGATTGGATGTATTTAAATTCTGCATTGCCTGAAGTTCAAGCAATGTTTTCATTGATGAAATATCCATCACAGCACCTAGCCTTTCTGATTGTTTAAAGCCGTCATAAAGCGCACAATTTTCTTTTGCGCAGGCTGTGGCTCAATTTCATGATGTGCCAAAAATTCGGAGAAAATTTCCTTTCCGACTGCTTCATCATGTGTCTCATATTCTACCTCATAATCGTCGCAGTGCAAATAGAAAGAATGGTCAAACACGAGCAAACCACCTTTATATGGGATTTCCACACGGTCGGTCGTCAATGTACCGTAACAGTGCAAATCGCCAACCGGAATATTAAATAACGCCAGTCTTTCGCTTACAGAATACGGGGGCACTCCATCACCGGCCAGCATACGATCTGCTTCCTCACGTGCTAAATAATCTGTCGTTTCTAGATGCTGGTGTTTGGAAGCTTTTTCTTTTAACGTAAATTCAATCGAATCTTCCACGACACGAATTCGAAGAGCGCTGTGAATTTGTTTTAGATGGTTTTCTTTTGTATCAAAGTAATGGTTAACTTGACGAATAATTTGTTCGCTTTTTATGGAGAATGTTTCAAGAAGCTGTTCATACTGTGACTTTGTTAGTATATTCTTGAATTCTATTTCAATTTGCTGTGTCATTTTCATCGTCCTTTTTAGTAATAGTTTTCAATTAAATCCAATGGCTGTAAGAATTAAACGTTTCTGCACCAAATGAGTGTCCTATGGTAAAATGTGAAGGGTAGATGGATCATCAATTTTATCAACCGACATTTTCCGGTGATGAAAAGAAAAAGGAGATTAATTCATTGCGAAACGTATATTTAATTGATCATGTTGAAGTAGTACATAATGAAATCTATTTTATTTTAAATGAAAAGAAACAACTTAGCCAATTGCAATCGACAGGGCAAGTGATCGTCGATTCGGATAATGAGGCGTTTCTTTATATCATAGAAGAAAATGAGGCATACAGTTATATTAGCTTTTCAAAAAATGTATGGCCGCAACTATTACAAATGTTATTGGCAGAGCAAAAAACATACTTGAAAGTGGAAGATGGTCTGCTGCCGCTTCAACAATTTGCTGATGAATTACAAGGATTGCTTTATAATATTGAAGGCAACAGCAACTATGGAGATCAATTTGTTGATAATATCGAAAAGGCATTTGCCGAATTCTTGAATAAATAGTAATAAACTTAATTATCACAAGAAAAACGGTCATTTCACGTGATTTAGGTGTGAAATGTGTATTTCTCGTCTACAAGAAGTATAATTGTTTGAAACAACGTGTTGATGAAATAGTGTGACAGGTATGAACTATTTCTAGTTGGGGGGTTTTTAAATTGGGGCAGTGGGAAGTATTTTTGAGTCCATATCGACAAGCTGTGGATGAACTTAAAATAAAATTAAAAGGAATGCGTTCGCAATTTGGTATTATGAGTGCCAATTCGCCGATTGAATTTGTGACAGGTCGTGTAAAACCACTTGCTAGTATATATGACAAATCGCTTGATAAAGGGATACCATTCGAACCGACTGCGCGTTTAGGAAATGAATTGCAAGATATCGCCGGTGTACGGATTATGTGTCAGTTCGTTGATGATATAGCAACAGTAACCGAACTGATCCGTCAGCGTAATGATATGAAAGTTATCGAGGAAAAAGATTATATTACACATAGTAAACCGAGTGGCTATCGTTCACACCATATGATTATTGAGTATCCGGTAGAAACGATTCAAGGTCGCATCGTAGTTGTGGCAGAAATACAAATTCGTACATTAGCGATGAACTTCTGGGCATCAATTGAACATTCCATGAACTACAAGTATAAAGGGATTTTCCCTGAAGAAATAAAAAATCGATTGCAAAGCGCAGCTGAAGCAGCATTCCGATTAGATGAAGAAATGTCCTCAATTAGAAGTGAAATTCAAGAGGCACAGGCATATTTCAGTGAAGTGAAAGAAGCAACGAATACAGCTATCCATAAGTCAACTGACAAAGAGGAGCGTGACAAATAATGAAGTTTTCAATACAATCACGCAGAGATGACCAATCAAATGAATTGATGGAGCTCGCAAAATCTTATTTAATTGATTTCGGTTTACAATTTGATGAACAAGAGCCGGAAATTGTTCTTTCGATTGGCGGCGATGGAACATTATTGCATGCTTTCCACCGCTATTTGCACCGTTTGGATAAAACAGCATTTGTCGGGATCCATACAGGCCATTTAGGCTTTTATGCCGATTGGAAACCTTCAGAGCTAGAAAAGTTAGTATTGTCGATTGCCAAAAAGGAATACAATGTCGTGGAATATCCGTTATTGGAAGTGCAGGTTCATCGCCAGCATTCCGAATCCAGTACGTTTCTTGCACTGAATGAAGCAACGATTAAATCGCCGGACGTAACGCTTGTAATGGATGTGGAACTGAACGGCGAGCATTTTGAGCGCTTCCGTGGAGACGGCTTATGTATTTCGACACCGTCGGGCAGTACAGCATACAATAAGGCACTGGGTGGAGCGATTATTCATCCGACATTGCAGGCTTTGCAAATAACAGAAATGGCATCGATCAATAACCGCGTTTTCAGGACGGTCGGATCTTCTTTAGTATTGCCGGCACACCATAACTGTGTATTAAAACCCGTACATGAGCAGCAATTTAATATGACGGTCGATCATATTAGCATGACGGAAACCGATGTAAAATCGATTACTTTTAATGTGGCAAATGAAAAAGTGCGGTTTGCACGTTTCAGACCATTCCCGTTTTGGGAACGTGTGCACGATTCATTTATCTCGAATGAATAGAATGAGGGTATATGGATAAACAATTTCAATTACAATTTATCAATACGGTCGATCAGGAGCTTTTGCGAGATGCAATTGCTCACTGGGGCATTTCAAAGCGTGCATTAACCGCCATTAAATTTGATGGTGGGGCACTTTTGGTTAACGGAGAAGAAAGAAATGTGCGGCATCGTTTGGCAGAAGGCGATGTTGTGACGATTATTTTCCCGGTAGAAGAAGCAAGTGAAGGACTGATTCCTGTAAAAGGAGAATTAGCTGTTGTGTATGAGGACGAGGCAGTGCTTCTTGTCGACAAACCGGCCTTCATGAGTTCGATTCCTTCTCGGGAACACCCGAATAATTCGCTTGCAAACCTTGTATATGGCTATTTTGAACAGCAGCAGCTTGCTTCCACTGTTCATATCGTGACAAGACTTGACCGCGATACATCCGGGTTGATGCTTATAGCGAAGCATCGTCATATACATCATTTAATGAGTGAACAGCAAAAAAAGGGACAAATTCACCGTGAATATGAAGCAGTTGCAGAAGGTATCATTGAACAAGCTCAGCAATCCATCATTGCTCCGATCGGACGGAAAGATACGAGCATTATTGAGCGTGAAGTACGTCCAAACGGGCAATTTGCCCATACGGATGTAACTGTGCTAACACGCAAAAATAATATGACACATATTCGCCTGAAGCTCCATACGGGAAGAACCCATCAAATACGTGTTCATATGGCTTATATTGGCCATCCATTAGTAGGGGATGAATTATATGGAGGTAATCATACATTAATTAACCGCCAGGCACTCCATTGCCGCTACATTGAATTTGAACACCCGTTAACGAAAGAAAGAGTACACTTTGAAAGCAAGTTGCCAGAAGAGATTTCTACATTGATTAACTAATGCAAGATGCCAAGATTTCATTGGCATCTTTTATTTTTAGGGAAATTGGGAATATACTGTTGAGAAGGAATTTACGTGATACGAAAAAGTTATGGTAAAACGTAATTAGCCTTGACGAGGGATAGCAATTAATCATAAAATAACTCGTTATGAAAAGTCGAAAGGAGGGGGCAAGCATGATAGAGGAAAAAAATGATGAAGTCCAGTACGATGAAGCGTTTTTACGAATGCTGCTTGATGAAGAAAACATCGAGTCGTTCCGTGAATATTTCCTTGTACTCCATCCATATGATCAAGCACAGTTTTACGAAGAGGTGGGCCCGGATATACGGCAAATTATTTATCGTTACTTGTCTCCTCAGGAAATGGCCATCATTTTTGAAACAACTGAAATTGAAGACGATGAATATAAAACTTACTTAGATGAGATGGATCCATCATACGGTGCGGCCATGTTCGGCTTCATGTATACCGATAATGCGGTAGATATCCTCAATGAATTGGATACCCAGCAACGGGAAAATTACTTGGATATGATGGATGAAGAAACCGTCGATGAAATTAATGAGCTTTTAGGCTACGAAGAATATACAGCCGGTGCCATTATGACGACAGAATATGTATCGGTCGTTGAAAGCGCAACGGTTCGTGAGGCAATGCGAGTGCTGCGGCAGGAAGCCCAAACCGCCGAAACGATTTATTATATTTTTGTAGTGGATCAGGAACATCGATTACTTGGTGTCATGTCTTTAAGGGAACTGATTGTTGCTGAAGGGGATTTGTATGTCCGAGACATCATGAGTGAACGTGTCCTAGCTGTAAAAGTGACGGATGACCAGGAAAATGTCGCGAACTTGATAAAGGACTACGACTTATTGGCAATTCCTGTTGTCAACGAGAGCCGTGAACTTCAAGGGATTATTACGGTCGATGATATTATCGACGTTATTGAAGAAGAAGCAGAGGACGACTATTCCAAGCTGGCAGGTATTGCGGATATGGATGATAATGATGCAGGTCCTTTACGGGCGGCAGGAAAGCGTTTGCCATGGCTCATTATTTTACTGTTCTTAGGTATGCTGACATCGGGACTTATGGGGATATTTGAAGCAACGCTCGACAAAGTCGCCTTGCTTGCAACATTTATTCCGCTTATTTCAGGTACATCCGGTAATAGTGGCACCCAGGCATTGGCTGTAGCGATACGAGGGATTGCAACAGGTGATATTGGCGGGAAAAGTAAATTCAGGCTGATCGTGCGGGAATTAAGTACAGGGCTTATTATGGGAGTAGTAAGTGGTGCCATAGTTGTCGGAATCATATTCTTCTGGAAAGGTACATTGATAATCGGTCTGCTTGTCGGGGCATCGATTTGCTGCTCGATTATTGTCGCGACACTGGCTGGATCGTTTATACCGATTTTAATGCATAAGCTGGGTGTTGACCCTGCAGTTGCATCAGGACCTTTTATTACAACGTTGAATGACGTCACAAGTATTATTATTTATCTTGGCCTAGCATCGACGTTTATTAGCCGGATTCTGTAAGTAACGATTTCAAAAGACTTTGCATATTGTATGAAAAAGGATGTGGAATGTGGAAATTCACCCATTACTTTTTATTGCAAGTCCGGTTTATATACAAGAAAAACGAGTCGAAATAGAGGAAGAAAGTACATCAATTTATGTACGACCTATTACTGAAAAAATTGAAAATGCCCTTATTGCACGACAGCTCCATTATTTTTCGAAACCGGCGAAAGAGCCAAGGGTATTGGTATTTATTTTGCAATCAGGTGAAAAAATACACGGATCAATCGATAAAATAAGTGGTAGTCAAGTATTGCTGAATTGCCAAGATACAAAACGCTGGATAAAAGCTAATGAGGTTGTGTTAATTCATAATACGTTATAAAAAGGAGGAGCCAAATTAATGGCTCCTCTTTTTTAGTTCTTTCATGAAAGAAAATACAGCATCTCGCGCTATATGCGCGAGATGTGTTTTTCATATGAATTAGTCACAAATGCCAAGGTCTACATCATCGATACATTGAACAGCACAGAAGCAATCTAAATCAACTGTGATACAGCTGTCTGAAGCTTCAAATTGTGTTACTTTACATACTTGACGGAAATCAATACCTGTTCCGTGATCATTTAGTAAATCAACTGTATGTTCTTTGTCATCTTGTGGTACAAGAACACGTAATGTTGCACAGCAGCCATCAAATACATCTTCAACACGGAAATAAATCGATACACAAGGACAATCATGGCCATCTGCTGTAGTGAATGTAGCGAAGAATGGAGAACCATCCTTGTTTAATAAAGTAAATACACGTGTGTCGACATTGTTACGAGCCGGGTTAACAATTCCACCAAGCGGCTCTAGGAAACAGTTTGTTGTACAGCGACTGCATTCATCCTGTACTGCTGCATTTTGAATTTCTAAAATCGCACGGACAACCTCACAAACACAACCACGTGATTGGTGATGTTCACCTGTTCCACCTACATCATTATTACCTCTTCCACAACCCATTATTTTTTCACCTCCGGTTTACTTAACTCTTACTAATAATATGAACCGGTTCTCAAAAGAATCGGGCTAATGAACAGGTTTCACCAAACTTCTTTGGGCGATGAATAATTCAAAATACGACAGGTTATACTTGGAGAAAAATGGACAAAAGGGGGGACTGCTATGTGGAAAGCACTTATGACATTGAGTTTGCTTTTAATTCTTGCAGGCTGCAATGACCGTGAGAAAGTTGTGACGTATGAGCTGACAGATAATGTACAGAATCAGCAGGAAATAAAAAAGCTTTTAAAGGAAGATGATGCAATTGAACAAGCGAATCTGTTAGTAATTGAAGATGAATTATTTGTCGCAATGCAATTAAAACCGTTGAAAAAATGGAACCGCGAAAAAATTGAGCAAGATTGGAAAAAGAAGTTGGAAGATAAATTTTCCGATAGTAAAGTCAATGTTTCCGCAGATTTTAAAATGTTTTGGGAATCGACTAAATTAATGGAAGAAAAAGACCAGAAAAAAATGCTGAAAGAATTGCATGCATTAAAAAAGCTTGCTAAGGAGGAAACGTAACTTGAAAGAGCAACAATACAATACATTAAAAGATCAAATTACACCGAAAACGCCTCTCGCCATCAATTGTTTAAAAGCATTTGTTGTTGGCGGTGTCATTTGTTGTGTAGGACAAGCGATTTCCTTTTTTTATATGATGTTTTTTGATTTTACGGAGAAAACTGTGGGTAACCCAACAGTAGCAACAATGGTGTTTATCGCCATGCTTCTGACTGGGTTCGGACAATATCGTAGACTAGGCCAATTTGCGGGAGCTGGAAGTGCAGTTCCGGTAACGGGGTTCGGTAATGCTGTTGTTTCTGCAGCAATTGAAGGGAAATCGGAAGGACTTGTATTAGGTGTCGGCAGTAACATGTTCAAGCTTGCCGGCTCGGTTATTTTATTTGGAGTAGTCTCGGCCTTTTTTGTAACCTTGATTAAATTAATACTAGTATCGGTAGGTGTCGCGGCGTGGTAATTGTTTTTCAGTCAAAGCCATCCATTCTTTCTTCAGGTGTTGTAGTAGGGCCTTTGGAAAAACGGAGTGTCTTTCAAACGTATTTTGACAAAATATCAACCGATGAACGGTTGCAAAAAGATTCGAATGAAAAAGGGAATGCCGTTCTCATTTCAGATGCATGTCAGACAATATTAAAAAAATCGAATTTAAATAATTTGGATATTGATTATTTACTGGGCGGAGACTTAGTTAATCAAATGACACCCACAAACTTTGCAGCAAGGGAACTGGCTGTTTCGTTTATCGGTCTTTTTTCTGCCTGTGCAACATCTGTCTCTTCTATAGTTATTGCTTCTTTATTGACAGAACTGGGTGCCAGCGATTTTTCCATTGCAGGTGCTTCAAGCCAGCATAATTCGGTCGAGCGCCAGTTTCGCTATCCAGTTGATTATGGAGGTCAAAAACCTGCAACTGCTCAGTGGACTGTAACAGCAGCAGGATTTGTATTAGTTGGTAAGCATCAGCCGAAACTTCCATATGTAGAAGCCGCAACAATCGGAAAAGTAATTGATTACGGAGCAACAGATCCATTTCATATGGGTGGAGCAATGGCACCGGCAGCATTTGATACGATTCAGGCACATTTAAAAAAGCGTTCGCAAACAATACAGGATTACGATGTCATAATGACAGGTGATTTAGGGAAAATCGGATTGAAAATTTTAATTGCGATGTTTGCCCAAAGTGGTGTGAAAAAAGAAGATTTATCAAGATTCCGTGATGCCGGTGCAGAATTTTACGGTGAAGATACAGCATTTTTGGCAGGGGCGAGTGGTGCGGGTTGTTCTGCTGCAGTCTATAGCGGCTATATGATGGAACAATTTAAAAGTGGTCGTTACAAGCGCGCATTATTAGTGGCAACAGGTGCACTTTTATCGCCGCTTTCTTTTCAACAAGGTGAGTCAATTCCGTGCACAGCACATGCAATTGAAATCGGGATGGGGTGAGTACAATCGGCTTTACATTTTTAGTGGCATTTGTCGTTGGTGGATTAATTTGTGTAATTGGTCAGTTATTAATGGATGTAGGAAAGCTGACACCTGGTCATACTTTATCCATTTTAGTTGTAGTAGGAGCAATTTTAGATGGACTTAATTTATATGAAGCCTTAATAAACTTCGCCGGTGCCGGTGCGACAATTCCAATTACTTCATTTGGAAACTCATTGACACATGGAGCAATGGCTGAAGCTGAAAAGCACGGCTGGATTGGCCTCTTGACAGGTATGTTCGAGGTGACAAGCTCTGGAATTAGCGCTGCGATATTGTTTGGTTTTATCGCGGCATTAATATTTAAGCCTAAAGGAAAAGTAGATTAGACGAATACCCTCCTTTTTTTTGAGTGTTTGCATACACTACAAAATAGAAAGGGGGGTATAAGTATGTCTGGATATGGTTGGCAGCAGCAAGGTTGGCAGCAAGGTTGGCAACAAGGTGGTTGTGATTATGGTTGTTCCCCAGGCTATGGCGGTAATAACAGTATGACATTCGTATTGATCGTTGTACTCTTTATTTTACTTATTATCGTTGGTAGCGCATTTATTTAAGGGAGGTAAGTAAACATTATGGATCGTTCGTTTTTTAAAAAAGTGGAGCGCAAAACCGGCGTTGATTTCGATGAAATTATGACGCTTGCAAATGCATTAACGTATGCAGATTTCTCGGATGAAAAACAAGTTCGAAAAATCGTTAAAAAAGTGAGCCGTCTTGCAAATAAACCGATTACGAGTGAACTTGAAGACAAAATTGTCCAATCAATCATTCAAGACGGTAAATCCTTGGATTTTTCGAAAATTGAGAAAATGATGAAATAAGTCGGAACTTAAAAAAGTGGCGTAACAATACGAAAAACATCCATTTTCTTCGGCGGAAAATGGATGTTTTTCTACTTTTATGAGATTAAAAGAATTAGATTTTCTTCTCCATAGCGCGATGCGGAATGCCAGCATCCATAAATTCCGGGGAAGTGACAGTGTATTCCAGTTTTTCATAGAAAGGAACTGCATAGCTTTGGGCATTCAATTTAAGCTTTTCAAAAGCTGCATTCTTTGCGTATTGTTCAACAGCTTCCATAATTAATGCACCAAGTCGTTTACCGCGATAGTTGTTCAAAACGCAAACGCGTTCCACTTTTCCTACTTTCGGTTCTACTTCTCGAAGCCGTGCTGTAGCAATTGAACTTTCACCTTCGTTTACTAAGAAATGAATGGCTTTCTCATCGTATTCATCTAATTCCAGACTTAGTGGAACTCCTTGCTCTTTAACGAACACTTCTTTACGTAGCGCAAATGCATGTTCGCGATCTTCTTCAGTTGTAACTAGTTTTACTTCAAACACGTATTACTCAGCTCCAGTCAATTTGTATGTTTCATAAGTTGTCCATGAGCCGTCTTCCAATTGGTAAAGCAAGTGGAAACGATCGATCGAATCTTTTTCATCTACTCCAACCATACGCAACTGACCATAAATATCATCATGCTCCGAAGCGCTCATTTTTTGTGCAATTGTAATATGCGGCATAAACACATGCTTTGGCGCACCCAAGTTGATCTTTTCCTGAATTAGTTTTTGAATATTTTCCAACTGTGGTGTTGGCTCAATTCGGAAGTAAATGGCATTCGTCGTCGGGTAAAATGAACTGATTCGAGAGGCATGAATTTGTAAAGGTGCAAACCTTGATGCCACTTCCTGCAAATGCTTGGAGATTTCTCCGATTTCAGATTCACCCGCATCAAACGCATCCTTCAGCGTAAGATGAGGTGTGATTAAAGCATAATGCGGGTCATAGCGTTTGCGATAAGTGTTCGCTAAATCTTGTAATTTTTTAGATGGAAAAGCAACAATACCGTATTTCAAATTCATTACCCCCTAAAAATAATATAAATAATTTCATATAGCACCGTGCTAAATGATTGTGAGACGTCCTGTAAATGGCATAAAAAAATCTAGATACAGCCACACCAAGGCGTAATTGTTTTAATTATAACAGAAAAATTTGTGAATAAACATTTCCAGCATACCGTATTATCCGAAAATTTCAATTAGTGCACGTTTTAGATCAGGTTTCCAGTAAGTCCATGTATGATTTCCATTGAATTCTTCATAGAATGTATCAATACCATGTTGAACGAACATTTGATGCAGCTCACGGTTCGGTGTTAACAGATCTTTTACCGTACCATCCTTTAATGCCACTTGATCTTCCTGGAGGCCGATAATATGGTACAACGAAAGAATATTGACATTTTTCGCATCTTTAACAGCCTGCAATACAAGCTCATCTACATAAGGTGATTGTAAAATAGCTTTACCGAAAATATTTGGATAATGGAATGCAGTCATTAATGAAATGGTTGCAGCCATAGAATCACCTATTAATGCACGCCCACCGCCGACTTGTGTAGTTGAAAATTCATCATCTAAATAAGGCACGAGCTCATGTGCCAAAAATCGCATATACGCTTCAAATTGATCCCCTGCTGGTGTATATTTTCTCTTTCGATCTTCATAATTTTTGTATGGCACACCAACAATAATTGTATTTTCAATTAAATAGCCATCGATCAGTTCATCTGCAAGACGCGGAATGCCTCCTAGCTGAAAATAGTCTTTACCATCGGATGCGATTAAAATGTTATATTCATATAATGGTGAATAATTTGCTGGAATATAAATTAGTAATTCTAACTCTTCGTTTAATGCATTGCTAAAAAAAGTAACATCTTTTACTGTGCCTCTCTCCAATGTTGTCACCCCTGTATTTTGATGTATGTAAAATTGTATCATATAGTAAAATAAAGGTGTAATATATAAAGAAAGCCATAAAGTGAAACCTAAATCAGTGGTGAGTTTTTCCATCCCCTGGTTAGCAGGAACACAAGCTAATACTGGAAGCTTACTTTTACTGGTATTTTTACTATCCGTTAATGCGGGAAAAATGAGTGCTTAAAATAAACTGAAGTGAGGATTTCTTATGCATAATAAAAATATTCGTGTACATTCAGACGAAGTGACAAAAGCTACGTATAACGCGTTGGAACGACGTCATGTAACAATTGAAGATATTGCTGAAATCGTGTTTACGATGCAATCACCATATAATGAAGGCTTAACAATCGAACACTGTATTCAATCGGTTGTTCGTGTATTAAATAAACGTGAAGTGCAACATGCTGTACTAGTAGGAATTGAGCTTGACGAACTGGCAGAAAAAAGACTGCTGTCGGCACCGCTTCAAGCAATTATCGAGGCAGATGAAGGATTGTTTGGTGTTGATGAAACTTTGGCATTAGGGTCAGTATTTACGTATGGAAGTATTGCTGTAACAACTTTCGGTCATTTGGATAAGCAAAAAATCGGGATCATTGAAAAGCTTGATACAAAAGCGGGCGAATCGGTAAATACATTTTTAGATGATCTAGTCGGGAGCATCGCAGCTTGTGCAGCTTCACGATTGGCACACCGTATGCGCGATTTAGAAGAAGAAGGCGGCACATTCGCAGATATTCCTCCGGTAGAATTAGGACCAAATCCTAAGTCAAACACGGACATTTAGAAAGGATTTTAATATAAACGATGAAATTAAAAGATGTAAAAACACTAATTACGAGCGGTACTATTATTATTGCAGTAGGTTTATACTTAGCATTTAGCGAACCTAAAAAAGATACAGAGCAAACAACTTCCCCTGCCATTACGGAACAAAATACAGAATACAAACTTACAACTGATGTTGCGATGGACAAAACAGGCAATCAATTAATCGACGTGAAATATTTGAATGCCAATGATGGCGATACATTCAATGTCGAAATAGATGGTAAAAAAGAGCGTGTACGTCTTCTTATGATTGACACACCTGAAATGAACTATAACAAAGGCGAACCTATGCCATACGCAGAAGAGGCAAAGGAACGTACGATCGAACTGATGGAACAGGCGGAATCCGTTCAACTTTTATTCGATAAAGGCCCCGAGACAGATAAATATGACCGATTATTGGCCTATGCTTTTGTAGACGGTGTTAGTTTACATGAAATTTTATTAAGTGAAGGTCTGGCAGCAGTGCGTTATGTCAATAAACCGAACGATACTCTGGAAGATGAGCTTTTGGAAATTCAGCAACAAGCTGAAAAGAAAGAGCTGAACATTTGGGCTCATGACAATTATTTACAGCGTGACGGTTTCCATCCGGAAGAAGTAAGCAAGTAATTCTGATACAACTAAAAATTTGTTAATAAACCGGACTTGAAAATAACTTTTCAAGTCCGGTTTATTACGTTTTGCCTCATAAAGGAAGATTTTGTTTCCCTTTTAGCTCATGTTGAAGAAGCAGGTTGTATATAAAACGATGGGATTGGTATGATGGTATGGCAAGAATCTTTAGGAATTAAATTACTTATATCTTTCGAAAGCATATTTATTTTAAGGGGGAAGAATGATGACAAAAATTTTAATGTTGCACGGTGTTAACCACAACATGTTCGGAAAACGCGATCCTGAACATTATGGAAAGATACCTTTAGAGGAAATTAATCAAACGATTCAGGAACTGGCGAACGAGCTAAATGTTGAAGTAGAGACTTTCCAGACAAACCACGAAGGTGAATTTGTGGAGAAAATTCACGAAGCGTTCCTTTCCGGGGTTGACGGTATTGTTCTAAATGCTGGTGCCTGGACCCACTACAGTTATGCAATTCGAGATGCTTTAGATATTTTTACAGGTCCAACCGTTGAAATACATATGTCCAATATCCATGCACGTGAAAGTTTCCGTGAAAAATCTGTGTTTGCGGATATAGTGACAGGTCAAATCTCTGGTTTTGGCAAAGAAAGCTATTTGCTGGGTATTCGTGCAGCAGTACAAGCAATAAAAAACAATTAATAATGAAAATACTAAAATTATTCAACATGTTTCGGATAAACTATTAAGCGATTTCTATTAATGGAAATCGCTCGAATCCCTTGATATCTATATTGCCTACAGGGCATCCTTCCCATTCCAACGCATTGCCTTTTTATTGGGAATATATGAAATGTAATATTTTGTTAAGTTGCAAAAACGACAAATTAATGAAGTTTGCCATCAAAAGAAGTAAATTTATTATAAATGAGAATATCATCAATTGAGAAACAGGTAATTTTATGGCATGCTATATAGTGGTATTGAGAAATATTCTCTATTAGGAATTGAAATAATTTATAGAAAAGGAGGAGAAATGGTGTGAGAAAAAGTTTCTTCATATTTTTTGCTGCTCTTTTTTTGGTAGCGTTTACTTTACCGAATAATTCATCTGCAGCAATTGCTGATGGTACATATGATGTTAGTTATCAAGTAAATAAACCCGGGAGCAATTCGGCATCTATGGCGAATGACTATTTTTTAAAGCCAGCCAAATTAATTGTAAACAACGGAAAAATGACAATGCAGCTTACGATTAAAAACAGTAGCTGGGTTACACAGTTTAATCCTCCGGGTGGTGCGAAAGTAATCAGCTCAAGTGCAGACCAGCGCACAGTGCAATTTCCTGTTTCCAATGCAAATTTAGTGACTATAGCGATGAAAATCGACATTGATGATATCGATTACCATCATAGCTATAGTGTAGATTTTGTATTTAATAGCGGGGGGTTACCTGAAGCAAAAGTCGAGGAACCTAAAGAAACAGTAAAGCAGGAACCGGCAAAAACAACTCCGGCACCTAAGGAAACACAAACAAAGTCGTCAGGAAGTAATACTTCTTCAAATACACCAGCACCATCAACTGAAAAGCAGAATACAGGTTCATCCGATCAGCAAGCGACAACAGAAATAACAAAGACAGATGATTCAACAAAATCTGATGAAGAAATTGCGTCTGAAACGAAGCAAGCTGAAAATTCTGAGGTAGTAGAAAATCCAGAGACGAGCGATGAATTACCGTTAATGGCGATTATTTTATTTTTCATAGCTGCCGTTGTATTCATTCGCACTAAGAAAACAAAAACTATATAGACAGATAGGGGAAATAAAGAATGGCTAACAAATCCAAAGCAACTAAAGCAGTATTAGCATCATTACTTGCTACATCAGCTATCGTACCAGCAATGGCAGTATCTGCTGATACAACTACAGAAACGAAGGCAACAGAAGCGGCAATTTCTACAGCAACTAAAACTATTGACTTCAAAGTTGACGCGGAAGATGCACTAAAACGTTTTATCCCAACTTCAGGTGAATTAGTTGAGCGTAATGGTCAAAAATTTATCAATATTGAATTATCAGATGCGGTACTAGCAATGGTAAATAGCGTAACAGTGGCAGGACAACCTGCAATGGCTGAATATAATGGTAAAAAACACATTAACATTCCAGTAACTGCAGATTATACTCCTGTAGAAGCTACTCTAAATATGACAATTACTTTCGTTGGTAAAGATCCGGTTGATTATAAAGTGACGTTAACACCTGACGCAAAATCAATTAAAGAAGTAACGGAAACAACAAAGCCAGTTGAAGAAGTGAAAGAAGAGAAAGTATATACACCTGGTAAAACTTTTGAGTCGGTGGCGGATGGTACTTACGATATTGTTTGGGATGCATATAATTCAGAAAAATTAGGTAACTACAAAGCAATTACGAACCACTTCACACCTAAAGCGAAATTAATCGTAAAAGACGGCGAATATTCTGTAGAAGTATCTGTAGCGGCAACTTCAAAAGAAATGGTAGCTGGATTTAAAATTGCGGGTAAAGAAGCAACCGAAAAAGATGGCGTTTATACAGTAGAAATTCCTTCAATTAGTGAATTACATGAAGCAGGTGTACATGTTGTTGTTCCAGCAGCGAAGATGGATAAATGGTATGACTTCGGTTTCGCTATCGAAACAGCTGACCTGGAGTTACCAAAAGCTGAAGTAAAACCTGCGCCTGTTGAATCTGTAAAAATGGATGTTACAGCATTAAAGAACGGAACTCAGGAATTGTCTATTATGCACAATAAATATTTAGACGATGAGGTAACAGTGACAACAACTGAAGGGGGCTATGATGTAGAATTAACATTCCCTGAAGGTCAACACTTATTAGGCTTCGATGTTGAGGGCGCAACAGTTGCATTAAAGTCAGAAGAAAAAGTTGGCAATAATACAGTAAAAATCTACACGTTATCATTTAAAGATTTAGAAAAAATCTATACAGCAACAGCAGATTTAAAAGTAGTTCTTAATGGGAATGTATTATATGAAACTGCACATGACTTCCAAATGAAGTTTAGCGATAAGAACTCAACAACTGTTCCATTTAAAGATATCGAAAACAACGGTAACAAAGATGCGATCATTAACCTTTATAACAAAGGGATTTTCAAAGCTGCAGACAAGTTCAACCCTGGAAACAACTTGAAACGCTCTCAATTCGCATTAATGCTAAACCGTGCATTAAAATTGGATGTACCAGCAAAAGCGAATTTCTCTGATATCGCAAAATATGATGCTGAAACAAAAACAGCAATCAATGCATTAAACGGTTACGGTATTATTAACGGTAAAACAGCTACTACATTTGCACCTGGACAAGATATAACTCGTAAACAAGCGGCGTTAATGATTTACCGTCTATTAGAGAAAAACGGCTATAAAGCATCAGGAGAGGCAGCAAAATTCTCTGATATGCCAAAAGAAGTTGAAGCATCAAAAGCAATTTCTGAATTAAATAAATTAGGTATTATTTCTGGTTTTGAAGGGAAATTCAATCCGGAAAACAAATTAACACGTTCTCAAATGGCAAAAATCTTAAACAATACATTAACTGTTGTTGACGGTTTAAATAAATAATTTAATGTAATGTGAATGGCTTATAACAAACAGCCATTGCTAATACTATTTTAGGTAGGGGTGTGTTAAAAGCTGAGGCTTTTAATACAGCCCCAATCCTATTTTTAAGCAACGACAGTTAATACGCTACGCTTAAATTGAACTAAACTTCCATCTAGTACGGGATGAAATTTTACTTCAGTTTAAACAGCTAGGAGGAAAATAAATGAAGAAGTGGTTAATCGGACTCGCATTGAGTATGGCGGTACTTGCGGGATGCGGAAATAGTGAACAGAAAGCAGCGTCATCCACTAACGGAGATGTTAACACTGCATCAGAACAGGCCCCGGTTGTTGAAGAGGAGCATCGTATTATCGCTGGAACAGTAGTCATTGCACAAATTCTGGACCGGCTGGATCTTGATGCGGTCGCAATTCCGGATACGGTGAAGGATTTACCGGCACGATTTGACGATCTGCCGAATATCGGGAATGCGATGGATCCGGATGCGGAAATTATTAAATCGCTCAATCCTACTGAAGTGCTGTCCGCGTCAACATTGGAATACGATTTAAAGGATAAATTTGAGCAATTGAAAATTCCGGTCGATTTTGTTGATTTAACAAGTATTGAATCGATGATAGGCGAAATTACAGCACTTGGTGAACGCTACAACCGTGTGAACGAGGCAAAAGCTTTAAATGATGAATTACAGGCAGAAATTGATGCGGTAGAGGTTGCAGCAAGTAATGAAGAAAAGCCTCGCGTACTCATTTTACTTGGAGTGCCTGGCAGTTATTTAGTGGCGACGGAAAATTCATATGCAGGTGATTTAGTACGTCTTGCAGGTGGTGAAAACGTTATGGCTGGTCAGGATGCAGAATACTTGCCATCCAATACAGAACATTTATATTCATCAAACCCTGATATCATTTTACGTTTATCGCACGGTATGCCGGCTGAAGTTATTGAAATGTTTGATGAGGAATTTGCCAAAAATGATGTTTGGAAACATTTTAATGCTGTCAAAAATGGACAAGTATATGATTTAGAAGAAGAACTATTTGGGACGACTGCCGCATTGAATGTACCGGAAGCTCTCAATGAGTTAGTAGAAATATTTTATCCATAAGACCTCTGCCTTCTAGACTTAAGAAGGGAGAAGAGGATATGCGGGACATAAACTCCCCGTTCTCGTTATTAATAACAATGTTGGAAAAGCAAAGTCTTGAGGGAGGTGCTTTTCATCATATAAAGGATGTTTTCTGTGACCAAAAAAATTTTTAGCTTTATCGCTGTCACTGTATTGCTTGTTATAACAATCATTTACGCAGCGACAACAGGAAGTATAAAGATGTCGTTTATCGACTTTATCACGAATTTCTTCAATGCCGATAATGCGGATATGGCAGCGATTAAAGATTTGCGTTTCCCAAGAATCATCGTAGCGATATTTGCCGGAGCGGCTTTATCGGTTGCCGGTGTTTTATTGCAGGCAATTATGCGAAATCCATTAGCGGATGCCGGGTTCATCGGAATATCCGCGGGGGCTGCATTTACAAAATTATTTATCGTAAGCTTTGTACCGACACTATTTTTCTTCACACCACTAGCAGCATTTATCGGAGGAGCGCTCGCATGTTTCTTTGTTTTCCTGCTTTCCTGGAAGTCAGGGCTGAATCCATTAAAGTTAATTTTGGTCGGGATTGCGATCAATGCCATGTTCTCTGGGCTTACAGAAGCGATGATCAGCTTTGGTGCTTCGGCAACAGGTGCGATTACATCAAATCTTTCCTTAAAAACTTGGGATGATGTAACGCTGATTGTTACATATGGTTCTATTGGTTTACTTCTTGCTTTTATTTTATACGCTTCATGTAATGTGCTCGTGTTATCTGATAAAACCGCAAAAAGTGTCGGTTTTAATGTAACAGGTGCACGCATACTCATTGCGACGGTTGCTGTAATGTTAGCAGCTTCATCTGTTGTAGTGGCAGGGGTCATTTCATTTGTCGGAATTTTAGTGCCGCATATCGCACGTCGACTTGTCGGTTTTGATCATAAAGTGTTAATTCCGTTTACGGCACTACTGGGCGCATTTATTATATTATTGGCCGATACACTTGGACGTACAATGTTCAGCCCGATGGAAGTACCGGCATCAACGATTATGGCCATTATCGGAGGACCATTCCTCATATTCCTACTTAGAAAAGAGTGACAACCAATATGGAAATTAAACAAGTAGTCGTTTCCCATGACGGGACGACCCGTCATTTAAATGCAGTATCGACTGCTATTCCAAAAGGGAAAGTGACGACAATTATAGGACCGAATGGCTGCGGAAAATCCACCTTGCTAAGTGTCATGTCACGAAACAACAAACCGCTCGAAGGTCAGGCGATGCTCGAAAATCGGGACTTGGTGGAATATAAGCCGAAAGAGTTTGCGAAGAAATTGGCGATTGTATATCAGCAAAACGATATTCCATCAGATTTGACGGTGGAGAAGCTTGTTATGTACGGACGGATGCCGCATACTTCATTATTCAAAAAGAGAGCGGAAGAGGATGAGGAGGCAGTTACATGGGCGCTTACTTGTACGAACCTGCTTGAAAAACGGCATAATGATTTATCGGCACTATCCGGTGGGGAACGCCAGCGTGTATGGATTGCAATGGCACTTGCACAAAAGTCTGAAATACTGTGCTTGGACGAGCCGACAACGTACTTGGATATATACTATCAGCTGGAACTGCTGGAGCTCGTAAAGCAGCTGAATGAACAGTACGGCTTGACGATTGTTATGGTGCTACACGACATTAATCAGGCGATTCGTTACAGCGAACACATTATTTTGATGAAAGCCGGTACAATTATCGCTGAAGGTGCACCACGAGATGTTATTACAAAAGAAGTAATTAAGGAAGTATACGGGGTCAATTCCGTGTTTCATGAAGATGAGCAGCTCGGGTTATATATGATGCCGTTAAGTATTTAATATGCGTAAAATTGTTCAAATTTTAAGCGGCATCGTGATGATTATTTGTGCAGGGATTATTATCCGTTATTTTTTTAGCTATGAGAAAGTGGAAAAAGAGCTTGAAAATGCTCAGCAAATTGTCGAACAAAGTGAGCTTGCCGAACTTCAACAGCAAAACGATCATATTATCGGCTGGCTCACACTGGAGGATACCCGTCTTAATAATCCTGTTCTGCAAAGGGATAATAACGAATTTTACTTAACTCATAATTATTCGGACGAGAAAAGTCGCGGCGGGAGCATATTTGCCGATTTTCGAAATGAGGTAATGGAAGACCGGCATACGATTTTTTACGGGCATGTTTTACGCAATGGTACGATGTTCGGAGATTTGCCTAAGTTTAGCGAGCAGGCATATGCAGAAGCCCATCCTGTTTTTTACTATGAAACAAATGACAAGCGCTATGCATTGCATGTGTTTGCCGCCTATGAAACAACGACCGACTTTTATTATATCGAAACACAATTTACAGACTACACGTATACGCAGTTTTTAGAGGAAGTTCAGCGACGTTCCGATATAAATTTGCCAGTTCACGTAACGGCTACCGATAAAATCGTTACATTGTCGACATGCACGACATCCCAAAATGACAAAGAGCGTTTCGTCGTTCATGCAAAAGTAGTCGAACTAGAAAATAAGAGGTGAATTATGATGAAAAACAGTAAAAAATTAATGACTGCTTTACTTGCTGTTTCTGTATTGGCAGCATGTGGGCAAAAAGAAGAAGAAAAAATAGCAGAGCCTGTAGAACAGCAGGAAACAACGATTGATGTCAGTGCAGAAGCAGAGCAGTTTAAATCGCTTTTAGCAGGGCAAATGGACAGCTTTGTAACAGATACTGAGCTTTTAGCAAGTGCTATTAAAGAAGGTAAGCTGGAAGACGCACAGAAGCTGTATCCGTTAGTAACGATGTATTATGAAAGACTACAACCGCTAACTCCGAGTTTCCAGGAGCTTGACGAAAAAATAAACGGTGACATTGTTGAAGGAAAAGAAACGGACACAGCAGGCTTTCAACGTATAGCATATGGATTATTTGCTGAAAAGAAGACAGCAGGTTATGAAAAAATAGCTGATGAACTTGTTGCAAATGTAAAATCACTTCAAGCTGATTTTGCGACAATTGATGTGACGGAAAATAATGTACTTGCTTCAGCTGTAACTATGTTTCAGGATATGACCAATACCAGACTTACTTCACCGAGCATTGCAGGAAATGAAGTATATGCAGTGAAAGCACAAACAGAAGCAGCCGAAGATTTAATGGAAGTTTTTGTACCACGTGTTTCAACTGAAAGTGCGGATGCTGCATCAAAAGCAATTACAGCATTAAATGAAATTGTAGCGTACTACGAAGTGGGAAAGGAAGATTACGTAAACTATACTCTCTTTACGACAAAACAAGAGCAGGAACTCATTACAGCAGTAAAAAATGTCGAAAAGGCATTACAGCAAATGAATGATTCGATTAAATAACGGGATAAACAGACATAAAAATAAGGCGGTTCAAACTTTACATTATGTAAAGTTTGAACCGCTTTTTATATTAAGGATTTTTAATCCAAATGCTCATGCTTTATATATTGTGTGGCTGACTGGGGAATGTCTTTATACGAAATTTCATTGAAAGTAACTAGTGCCTCATCATCAAAAGTGACAGTTAGAATTTCCGTATCTTTATTTTTTACAGGCACAAACCATTTTAATGTAATATTATTTATCTCTTCCACGTGCTGGATTTCGTTAAGTAAGTTATAACTATCTTTCAGCAATGTTGTTTCACTAAGAAATTCTGATGCCCTTAGTGAGACGATAACATTTTGTTTCTCATCAACCGGTATAATTTCGATATTCAGCATTATATTTTCAACAAACTGTTTCAGCACGATTTCAGTCAACATCAGCATAGTGTGAGTTTTTAATTGCTCCTGAGTCATCGATGCTTTTGCTTCAATGATTGTTTCTTCCTGATCGGAATTCTTCATTTTTATAATATATTGTACTGAAACGGCGCAAACAAAAATAAGTAAGGCGATTAACATAGATTTCAGTAATTTATTTAAAATAAGGATAACCTCCTATGAACTTAGCGTCATAATCACTATTATATAGTCATTATGCCAAAAAAAATACTAAAAAGGACTGTCAATTGTGACAGTCCTTTTAAAAATTAAGTATTTTGTTCTTCATTAGGAATAGTAGCAACAAATTCGTCAAAGTATAAAAATGATTCATCCTCAAGTTGTTTAACTTTCTGTTCGTTTAATCCAATAGATAATGGCCCGGAAAAAATCTCGCCCCACCAAGTTTCAGTAATAATCATTTTATATAGCCTCCTTGTACGATTGTTTTACATTACTTATTATGTTCGATTATTAATTTAATTATGAAATTCCCATATGCCTTAATTTATAAACATTTCTTTAAGAATTAAGACAATTTAATCATGAAGCCTCCTTTTTTTAGCAGGATATTTTTAAAACTTTGTAGTAGTTATTACTATAGTTAATATGTGTGAACAGCTATAATTTATGCATACATTTATCTTCATTCAATAAAAATGATTATTTTCCTTAGCCATTGACGAATGAAGCTGGAGTTTTGTATAGGTCACGGATATTAATTTCGGGAAGGATGAAAAAAATGAATTTTACTGCAAATGATGTTGAACAAATGATTGAGAATCAACGCGCTTTTTATTTTACGGGCGCTACAAAAGATGTGGAATTTCGTAAAGAACAGCTTGTAAAATTAAAAGAAACAATAAAAAAATATGAAGAACAAGTAATAGAAGCTTTAGCATTGGATTTAAGAAAAAGCGAGTTTGAAGCATTCACAACTGAAATCGGTATTGTTTATGATAGTATTTCCTATTTTTTAAAAAATATAAATAGCTGGATGGAACCACAGCCTGTCAAAACTCCGCTTCATTTCCAGCCCGCAAAAAGCTATGTTGTACGTGAACCATATGGAGTGACATTAATTATTGGACCATTCAACTATCCATTCCAATTGATTATGGAGCCATTGATCGGGGCGATTATCGGAGGAAATACAGCAATCGTAAAGCCATCGGAATCTGCCGAAAATACAGCATTTATTGTGAAGAAAATTCTGGAAGAAGTATTCTCTCCTGAATATGTACGTGTTGTAGAAGGTGAAAAGGATGAAGTAACAGCATTAATTCACGCATCTTTTGATTATATATTCTTTACGGGAAGTGTGGCGGTTGGAAAGGTTGTTGCAAAAGCAGCAGCAGAACGTCTTACACCGATTGCATTGGAATTGGGTGGAAAGAGTCCGGCAATTGTCGACCAGACAGCAGATTTGGATGTAGCGGCGAAGCGGATTGTATGGGGGAAATTCAATAATACAGGCCAAACATGTGTGGCGCCAGATTATGTTCTTGTCCATACAAGCGTTGCGAAAAAGTTTACGCGACTTCTTAAGAAAGCAATTAAAGAATTTTACGGTGATGATCCACAGCAAAGTCCGGACTACGGGCGTATTATTAATGAACGCCAATTCGACCGTCTACAGACTATTTTAGATAATGAACGGGATACTGTCACATTTGGCGGGCGAACTGACCGTGAAGATTTATATATGGAACCGACCGTGCTGGAAAATATTACGTGGAATAGACCTTCCATGGAAGACGAGCTGTTTGGACCAATTTTACCGGTTATGACATATGAAAATTTACCAAGAGCAATTCATGAAATTCGTCAATTGCCAAAACCATTAAGTGCCTATTTGTTCTCGGAAAATGAAAAAGCCATCGCATACTTTCTAGAAGAGCTTCCGTTTGGCGGAGGCTGTATAAATGATGTTATTACACATGTCGGCAATACTCATTTACCGTTTGGCGGAGTAGGACCTTCAGGTGTGAAAGCATACCACGGGAAAGCAAGTTTCGAAAACTTCACACACCCGAAATCGATTATGCACCGTTCTAATAAACTGGCAAATAGTTTACTATATCCCCCGTATAAACAAAAAGTAAAGCTTGTTCGAACAATTATGAAATAAGAAAAAAGAAGGCTTTCCCGAACAGTGAAACTCAGGAAAGCCTTCTTCTTCTATTATTCTGTCATGATCGGAAATGTTAATAATATTTCAGTACCGACATGCTGTTTACTTTTAATTTGGATGGTCCCTTGATGATCTTGTACAATTTTATGGATAATCATCATGCCGAGCCCTGTTCCATTTGTTTTTGTCGTATAGAAAGGCTCAAATATCCGATTCAGTACATTTTGTGGAATACCGCATCCAGTATCAATAATCTGGATATAAATATCCTTCTCATCTTTACTTTTGCATACTTGTAATGTAATAGAACCATCTTCAATAATCGCTTCAATCGCGTTTTTAAATAAATTTATAAATACTTGCTTTAGTTGATTTTTATTTCCTAAAATTGTAATGTTTAAAAATTCGTTAATAATTTTCAAGGAAATTGCTTTTGACTGGAACTCATATTGAAGAAACTGGACGACTTCCGATAAAGCTTCCGCCAAATTAATTGGGGCATATTGGTTTGCTTGAGGTTTAGATAATACAAGAAACTCCGATAAAATTAATTCGATTCGCTCTGTTTCATTTTGAATGAGCTTTGTATACTCATAGTAAGGTGAATCAGGATCTTCATTCATCATTTGTACATAGCCGGAAATGACCGTCATCGGATTGCGGATTTCATGGGCTACACCCGCAGCAAGCTCGCCGACAAGCTTTAACTTTTCCGATTGTAAAATCAGATTTTCATTTTCTTTAATATAGGATATGTCTCGCGAAATGACAGACGATCCGATAATGTTACCATGCGGACTTAAAATAGGCGACAATGAAATTTGTGCATCAAAAAAAGTGCCGTCTTTTCTCATATCGGTCGTTTCATGCAGACGATATTTTTTTCCGAGCATCAAATCTACTTTCCTTTGCTTTGACTCTTCCTCATTTTCTGGGGGAATGAGCGGTAAAACACGCCCTAATGCTTCCTCCTTAGACCAACCATACAATTTCTCAAATGCAGGATTGACCGCAATAACACGGTCCTCCAAATCGAAGACAGCAATTGCATCATTAGCCTGTTCGAAAAACAAATGTAAGTATGCATGTTTGGAATTCAGATAATATTCACGGTCGATTGCATTTTTCTCAAGCTTTAACCAAATCTGTTTTATTAAAAGGCTTTGACCAATACTCATAATGCAGACAGCAATTAGAAAGCTGAAGAGTAAAAGATGATCTTCAGATTTAAAACTATGATAGGGTATCATTGATAATTTATTTAATATAAAAATTTCAATGAAGACTAGTACTATGTTGATGATGGAAATAATATATGAACGGTAAATTGTTAAAATCGCTATAACCCAGATAAAAGTATAAAACGAAATTATATTTACATTTTGATAGTTGAATAGGAATACGATTATATGCCATGTACAAATCAAAATAATTTGAAGTACTTTTGGAGGCGTTTTTAAATAATACAAAGCAATGAGTATAATGCAACTTCCAATGCTAATAACTAAAAATGAATAAGGATGCTTGAACAGCTGTGTAATAATGACAGTAGTAAAAATAAGCGTTGAGAAAAAATAAGTAATAACCATAAGCAAATTTCGCTTATTCAGAATTTCATGTTGCTGCATAAAACACCTCGGATAAGTAATATTAACTATAATGATACAGTAATTCATGATGTCGATAAATGGCGAATTTTGATATGATATATATATCGTATAAATAAATTAAATAAGGGAACAAAGTGGAATCTTTATTTTAATATAATTTTAGTTCTTAAATCCTGTATATTGAGTCAATAGCGAGAAAAATGAACTTATGTATTATATGTCCAAAGTCCTTATGTTGCAAACATGTTTATTTATACGGAAACATTACAGTTAATGAAAAGCGTGGAAATTTCATTCTATGCACAGTATGATGATTAGTACATAGAAGAAAATTATCATTCGCAATTATATTGCAATTGTGGGGGAAAGAATTATGTATGCAGAAGAACTTTTAAGTACACTGATGCAAAAAAAAGTTGTAGGTCAATTACCGAAACTGATTACCGATATTGCGATTGACTCGCGCAGTGTACAGCCAAACAGTTTATTTATTTGTATAAAAGGTTTTACGGTGGACGGGCATGACTATGCTCAAAAGGCAGTTGATGCAGGTGCAACTGTAATCGTTACGGAACGTCTATTACAATTAGATGGAGAAATTGCACAAATAATCGTAAAAAATACGACTCGTACACTTGGAATTTTAGCGGCAAAGTTTTTTGATTATCCATCGAAGGATATTATGATGATTGGAGTAACAGGTACAAACGGGAAAACAAGTGTATCTGGAATTATCCACAATATATTAATCGGACTTGGCGAAAAATCGGCATTGTCGGGAACAATCGGCTTCAATTTAAATGGAGTGCTATATGAATCGGCAAATACGACAAGTGATTCATTAAATACACAACAGATGATTTTCCGTGCTAAAAGCGAGGGCTGCCGTGCAATGGTGATGGAGGTTTCGTCACATGGTTTAGCGTTAGGCCGTTTAGCAGGTGTTGATTATGATGTGGCGGTATTTACGAATTTAACGCATGACCATTTAGATTTCCACGGTACGATGGAAAACTACGGCAACACAAAAGGTTTGCTGTTTTCTCAACTTGGACAAGACTTGGAGAAGAACAAGCATGTCGTTTTAAATGCTGATGATCCATGGTCTGAGCGCTATGCGGAAATGACACCATATCCAATTTGGACTTATGGATTGCATAATAATGCGATTTTCCGTGCAGTAAACTGCAATTATGAAAATGGAATGACGCAATTTGATATGGAAACACCGGAGGGTACATTCCCGGTATCAATGCATTTACTAGGTGAATTCAATATTTACAATGTCCTTGCAGCAACAGCCGTATTTTATGCTCGCGGTTTCCCGATTGATGTCATTATTGAACAAATTGAAATGCTGCCGCCGGTGAAAGGGCGTATGGAGAAAGTAGATTCAGATTTACCGATTCAAATGTTCATCGACTATGCACATACACCGGATGCAATTGAAAAGGCGATCAATGCGGCAATGCCATATAAAAAACCGGAAAATAAATTGATTTTCCTTGTTGGTACAGGTGGCGGACGCGATAAAACGAAACGTCCGACGATGGCAGAAAAAGCATCTGTTGCAGATTATGTTGTCCTGACGACGGATGATCCGCGCTATGAGGAATTTGACAGTATTACGGGTGATTTGGCGAAAGGTATGAAACATAAAAATTATGCCTGTATCGGTGACCGTGCGGAAGCTGTTAGACATGCAGTAAGCGTAGCAAATCCTGGTGATATTATTATTTTCGCAGGAAAAGGTCATGAGGATTACCAAATTATCGAAAATACGAAATATCCGCATAGTGATGCGAAAATTGCGATTGAAGCTGGAAAGTTAAAATTTGTATAGATTATGCAATAATTTTTTCAAATCCACCGTGTTAACGTAAAAGCGTTAGCGGTGGATTTTTTTGGAGGTGACAAAAATGATCCATTCATTTTTACTTAGTATGATTGCATATTGCACTGTGAGCTTCCCCATTTATTGCATATTGCGAATGTTCTATATAAAAAATAAAACAAAAAATGCGAGGCGTGAATTGGTGATGCTCGTATTCTTCTTTTACAGTGTCAGTATTTTTTCACAAACGATTATCCCTAACTTCCAAATCTCGAATGGACAGATCATTTTTGATACTTCGACCGCATATGTGCGCAGCAATTTTACCCCATTACAAACAATTTTGCTGTATTATGACCAATTGAATGGACCATTGGCAAATATCGCATTTTATAATTTGGCAGGCAATATTGTCTTGTTTATTCCTTTTGGCTTCTTTATTCCGCTATTATGGAAAAAGTACAGAGGATGGCGCATCATGCATATCGTTGCATTTGCCATCCCATTATTTATTGAAGGGACACAATATTTTATTGGTCGTAGTATTGATGTCGATGATGTATTATTAAATGCAATCGCCATTGTAATCGGCTTTATGCTCTTCAAAATATTTCGGAGATTACGTAAAATGAGCACGCCAAAGTAAAAAAGGTTGTAACAAATGACTGTTGTCTTTTAAAATAAGAAAGTATGAAAAAAGGAGACGAAATTAATGACTTTAGAACAAGATATATTATCGCGTCGTACATTCGCCATCATCAGTCACCCGGATGCTGGTAAAACGACGATTACAGAAAAACTACTATTATTCGGTGGTGCGATTCGTGACGCAGGAACAGTAAAAGGAAAGAAGTCAGGAAAGTTTGCGACATCTGACTGGATGGAAATCGAGAAACAACGTGGGATTTCGGTTACCTCTTCTGTTATGCAGTTCGATTATTCAGGCTGCCGTGTAAACATTCTGGATACACCGGGACACCAAGACTTCTCGGAAGATACGTACCGTACGTTAATGGCTGTAGACTCGGCTGTCATGGTAGTCGATGCGGCTAAAGGGATTGAGGCCCAAACATTAAAGCTATTCAAAGTTTGTAAAATGCGCGGTATTCCGATTTTTACTTTTATCAACAAATTGGACCGTCAAGGGAAAGAGCCACTAGAGCTTATTGAAGAATTGGAAGAAGTGCTTGGTATTAATGCATATCCAATGAACTGGCCGATCGGTATGGGGAAAGAGTTCCTAGGAATTTACGATCGTTACAACAAACGTATCGAGCAATTCCGTGTAGAAGAAGGCGACCGCTACTTACCGCTTGATGAAGAAGGGCATTTAGCCATTGATAACGATATGAAAAAAACATCGTATTATTCACAGGCTATTGACGATATCGAACTTCTGAATGAAGCTGGCAATGAGTATTCGGAAGATAAAATTGCACGTGGTGAATTGACACCGGTATTCTTCGGTTCGGCATTAACGAACTTCGGTGTTCAAACATTCCTTGATACGTATTTAAAATTTGCACCGATTCCTCAGCCTCGTATTACGGAAGAGGAGCAATTTATCGATCCTGTAGACCATGGCGAATTTTCTGGTTTCATTTTTAAAATTCAAGCGAATATGAACCCGGCACACCGCGACCGTATTGCATTCGTGCGTATTGTATCGGGTAAATTTGAGCGTGGTATGAACATGACACTTTCACGTACAGGTAAATCTTTCAAAGTGACACAGTCAACACAATTCCTTGCAGATGATCGTGAAACAGTAAATGAAGCGGTTGCCGGTGACATTATCGGTCTTTATGATACAGGTACGTATCAAATTGGGGATACAGTAGTCGGCGGTAAGAAAACATTCAACTTTGAAAAATTACCTCAATTCACACCTGAAATTTTCATGAAAGTTTCGGCGAAAAACGTAATGAAAGGGAAGCAATTCCAAAAAGGCGTTCTGCAATTAGTTCAAGAAGGCGCAATTCAGTACTTCAAAACTCTGCATACTGAAGAAGTAATCCTTGGTGCGGTTGGTCAATTACAGTTTGAAGTATTCCAGCACCGAATGATTAACGAATACAATGTAGATGTAATTATGCAGCCGATTGGCAGCAAGATTGCACGTTGGATTGAAAACGAAGAAGATGTGAAAGATTCAATGCATTCTCAACGTTCTATGCTTGTTAAAGACCGTTTCGATAATAGAGTATTCTTATTCGAAAACGAATTTGCGATGCGCTGGTTCTCTGAGAAAAACGAAAATATTCATTTATACAGCTTGTTATAATCTGATATTTATAAGCCCCGGTGATTTTCTGTGAAGGAAAATCGCCGGGGTTTATTGTGCTTTAATATATAGTGATAGTAGATACCGGAAATTTATCAGAAATTTCCGATTTAAATGTAGGAAGTAAAGAGAGAAAAGGAGAATGTTTTACGTTGAAAGTGGAACGATTCACCCCGAATGTGGAACAAAAGCTTGAGAAAAGAGAACCGAGGCCGGATATTAGAATACTTGCGATATAAAGTAGAACGCCAGCCTTTAAAAGGAGAATATTTCAGGTGAAAAGTAGAACGATTCACCTGAAAAGTAGAACTCCTCCCCGGCCTCAGCTCGCTGAAATTCACTCACTCTCCCGCATCTATACGGTAAGCCCGGTCGAATTTATATTTCCCGTCCTCATATGTCCGCTCAAGAAAATCAATCTCCCCTTTATTGTGGAAAACAATGGCTGTTGAGCAGCGAGTGCCGTAATTAGGAAGTTTTACAAATTGAGCGGATAAAGACCGTTCCAGATGGATACCTACACCAGTATTTGGCAATACTTCATCTTGTGCGATTTCGTCATTTGCCAATAGCGAAATTAAGGTATTCACTTCGATTGCCTCGTTTTCGAATGTATTTTCCAGTACACTCTTTGCCGAATTTACTTTTGGCCATGGTGTATTGATAGTAGCATTACTTACACCGTGAATTCCGCTTTCTACAATGCGGTGTTCATCGTAAATATTATTGTAATGATGCATATCTTCGCCGTCATAAAGCAAAACATTGAAGCCGCCGTACAAATCTCTTTTTGAACGGAGTGACTGGATAAATGAGTCTGTCGATTCCGTAGAAGTTAAAAATAACCGTACAATTTCTCCACGTGACAATTGGCCGGTTTCAGGAAGACGCGGATCACGGTAATTTGTGATGGCAGCAAAACGACCATTTTTCGACACACCCATCCAACTTCCTTGTTGTCGTAAATCTCGTCCAGCTAATATATCAGGTTCATCTTCCCAAAAATGGGCGGCTGCTGTCGGACGGTCATAAAATTCGTCACGATTTGCAACGATGATGAGTGGATATGATGGATGGACTTTATAGGAAAATGCAATTAAACACATAAATGGACCCCCGTAGCTAATGTAGTAGGCATGACAATCCAGCAAAAAAAATCACTGAATTTTACAATAAAAACTGCTAAAACCTGCCTACCTTGTATGATTTTTTGTAACATTTTGCTGTAGTAACGTAAGTTTTTGTCAAATGATAAAAGGGAAAAAGATAGCTCTACACGAATTTTAATTAATATAAAGACAAAATGAAAGGACTTTCCACCGATGAATATAAGCAAGTTTTCTATAAAACGCCCGGTTTTTACAATTGTTTCAATGATTTTCGTGCTAATACTCGGCGCAGTTTCATTATTTAAAATACCAGTTACGTTAATACCCGATTTAAATCCGCCGATTGGAGTTGTTGTGACAAGCTATCCGGGTGCAAGTCCGATAGAAGTAAACGAAAAAGTGACAAAGCCGCTTGAAGCTTCCCTGGCGACATTACCGGGGATTAAACGAGTGCAGTCGACATCGCTGGAAAGCTCCAACTTGATTATATTGGAATTTGATTGGTCAACGAATATGGATGATGTTCAAACGGATATCTTACAGCGTATTGATCTTGTCCCACTTCCTGAAGATGCAGGAAGGCCAAGTTTTTTGAAGTTTGATCCATCGCAATTTCCGATTATTCAATTGGCATTGTCTGCAGAAAGTGAAGAAGTCGATATCCGACAAATCGCCGAATCACTTGAACAGGAATTGCAACGTACTGAAGGGGTAGCCAGTGTAACCGTCTCTGGTGAAATAGTAGAAGAAGTACAGATTGAGCTTGATGCGCAGAAGCTTGAGCAAAATAATTTAACGCAAAATGATGTTATGCAAATTATCCAGGCGAGTAATATTTCAATGCCGGGTGCAGAGCTAAGTACAAAAGAGAATCAGTTGTTAACGACTCGAGTAGTCAGCTTGTTTACAAGTCCGGAAGAAATAGCGAATGTTGTGCTTTCTGTCAATCCATTAACAGGTGAAGAAATAAAAGTTCAGGATATAGCAAACGTAGAACGAAAAGAGCAGGAAACGAACACAATTACAAGGGCCAATAACCAGCAGGCTGTACTCATTTCGGTTTTGCAGGAGTCTGGAGCAAATACTGCAGATGTTTCCGAAACTTTTCAGAAGGAGCTTGGACAATTATTAGATGAACCCCAATATGATGGAATCGAAGCGACCATTTTATTTGACCAGGGGGACTATGTACGCTTGGCGATTGGTAATATTAGCTCCTCGCTTATTTTTGGCGGGCTGTTTGCAATGCTTGTGTTATTCGTCTTTTTATCCGGAATAAAAAGTCCGCTTATTATTGGGATCGCGATTCCTTTTTCGGTCATTGTAACTTTTGTGCTAATGTTCTTTGCGGACTTTTCTTTAAACATTATGACACTGGGTGCCCTTGCACTTGGAATCGGGATGCTAGTGGATAATGCCATCGTTGTAATAGAAAATATTGAGCGCCATCTAGAGCTTGGGGAGAATCCTAAAGATGCGGCAGTCAATGGAGCTAAGGAAGTGGCTTTGGCAATTACCGCTTCTACTGTCACGACGATTGCGGTTTTTGTCCCGGTCATTTTTATAAGCGGGTTAATCGGTCAAATATTTTTAGAGTTCGCGTTAACGATTTCATTTAGTTTGATTGCTTCACTATTTGTGGCATTAACAGTTGTTCCGATGCTAGCCAGCCGTTTCTTACGTACAAAACCTTTAATTGTAGTGAAGAAGCGTCAGGAATCTTGGCTGTATCAAAATTATTCGAAAGCACTAAAATGGAGTTTAAAGAGACGGGCCCTTATTTTAACAATCACAATCGTCTTGGTAGGTATATCTGGATTTATATTATATAAAACAGGTACTGAGTTTTTGCCGCCTACAGATGAAGGGTTTGTGTCCTTGTCTGTCGAGCTTCCAAACAGTGCAACTGTTGAGAAAACAGAACAAATTGTTTCGGAAATTGAAGAGATGGCGAAACAGTATGAAGAAGTTGATGTAGTGGTCAGTTTAATTGGAGGAAATCAGCAATCTTTATCCCGAGGTACTAGTGAACAAAATGAAGGGGAGATTTCAGTCAAGCTTGTTGAATTATCAGAACGAGATCGCTCCATTTTTGAGTTTGTTGAACAGTTTGAAAAACAAGTACAGCAGGAAATCGGAGAGCGTGCAGAAGTGACGTTTTCATTGTCATCTTCTTCTGGATCAACACCGAACTCTTTAACATTTCGTGTGACAGACAGCAATGAGCCTCAGCTGAAAAAAACGGTCGCTTCTATTCAGCAACGTGTTGCACAGATTGATTCAGTTATTGAGGTAACCACTGATTTGGATGAAGTGAAAGAGGAAATTCAAATTGAAGTAAATCGTGATGATGCACTTCAATATGGGTTAATGCCCGCACAAATCGCACAAACCGTCAATATGATGACACGAGGCGCATTTACAACACAGATCATAGCCGAAGATGGTGAAGTACTTGGAGTATACACTGGTTTCGGAAAGGCGTACCGTGAAGATGTAGAAGCACTTAAAACGATGAAGCTTCGAACAAATGCCGGGGTATTTGTCGAACTGCAACAGCTGGCATCGGTCGAAATAAAAGAAACCCAAACCGCTATTCGGAGATCGGATCAGGCATCGGCCGTTGCAGTTTTTGTAAAATACAATACGTCCGAATCCCTTAGCGGCATTTCCCGAAAAGTGGATGAAGCGATTGAAGAAGACGGCATTCCTGCAACATCGAAAGTTGTTTTTGGCGGTGACCGAGAACTATTCGACAGTGCAAAACAAGATATGATTTTGGCTATTCTGCTGGCGGTCATTCTTATTTATTTAGTTATGTGCGCTCAATTCGAATCATTTAAGCTGCCGTTTGTTATGATATTCAGCGTTCCGCTAATGATTATCGGTGTCGCTGTTTCATTGTTTGTAACAAATACATTGCTCGGTGTCACAGCTATTATCGGAATCCTTATATTAGTAGGGATTGTCGTGAATAATGGCATTGTTCTCATTGACTATATTAATCAAAAACGACAGCTCGGATTAAATATCTACGATGCTATTATTATTGGCGCGCAGGATCGCATGAGACCGATTTTAATGACGGCTCTGACGACTATTTTAGGGTTGGTACCATTAGCGTTGGGAATTGGCGAAGGGACAGAAATGAATCAGCCAATGGCGGTTGTCGTTATTGGAGGGTTGATGAGTTCAACAATTTTAACGTTATTTATCGTACCAATCATTTACAGCCTGATTGAAAAGGAAGCAAAAAAATAGACTGAAAAGAAATATTTACCGCGCGTTAATGTAAAATTTTGATGAATTATAGAAGAATCGTTTGATTTTTCGGGACATTATCGGTAAAATAGCAATATAAGAATTGAATTGAATATCCAATTGACATTTGTCAAAGGGGAGTAGCTATAAGAGATTTAAATAGCAGCCTATCGTTTTAGATAAGCGCTATATTTAAATGTACTTACTTCACATTCGTCATTACATGGTTAGGAGCCATCGGGTGTGATAGCATTATGTGCTTAGCAAGACCTTTGCCTATTTACATAGGCAGAGGTCTTTTCTTTTTTGGCAAAAAGGATATTTTTTCAAATTTATATTATTAACACCTAATTTATTGGGTACAAGTAAATAATAAGGAGGAGAAATTTCATGGAAGCAATTTTATTAGAATACGCATGGGTCTTACTTGTATTAGTATTCCTTGAAGGGCTGTTAGCTGCAGATAATGCAGTGGTAATGGCAGTAATGGTTAAACATTTACCGAAAGAACAACAGAAAAAGGCATTATTTTACGGGTTATTCGGAGCGTTTGTATTCCGGTTCATCGCATTGTTCCTTATTACGTTCTTAGCGAAATACTGGGAAATTCAGGCGCTTGGTGCAGCGTATCTATTATTCATATCCATAAAACATCTATACGATAATCACTTTAAAAAGCAGGATGAGGAATCGGATATCAAAGAAGGTAAAGGCTCTGGCTTCTGGATGACTGTATTGAAAGTAGAGCTTGCGGACATTGCATTTGCGATTGACTCAATGCTTGCAGCAGTAGCTATTGCCATGACATTACCGCATATTAGTGATTACCACATTGGCGGGATCAATGCCGGTCCATTTGCTGTTATGTTCCTTGGTGGTTTTATAGGGCTTGTCATTATGCGTTTTGCTGCGCAAATGTTTGTTAAGCTGTTAAACGACTATCCGACATTGGAAACAGCGGCCTTCTTAATTGTAGGCTGGGTAGGTGTGAAATTGGCTGTATTGGCGTTAGGACATGAGAACTTGGCCATTATCGACCCGCACTTCCCGCATTCGACATTGTGGAAATCCATCTTCTGGGTCGTGCTCCTTGGACTTGCTGTAGGCGGATATATTGTAAGTGTGTACAAAAACAAAAAAGCAAAAGCGGAATAACAAAAGATTTAGGAGATACTTCAACTATTAGAAGTATCTTCTTTTCATTTTCAAGGTTATTAATTATACTAGAAAAAATGTAATTAATTATCGGAGGCCAATCTATGCCTTTAAAAAAGTTCGAAAGTCGGAAAATTACGCCTTTCCAAATTTTAATCACTTATTATTCTGTTGCCATTTTAGTGTCCTTTTTACTGCTGCGTCTTCCAGGGGTTCATTTGGAAGGGGTACACGTATCGTTTCTGGATAGTCTGTTTACAGCGGTTAGTGCAGTTAGTGTAACAGGTTTAACAACAGTTACTGTTGCAGAAACCTACAGTAGCTTTGGACTTGCTATGATTTTGCTGATCCTGCAATTTGGTGCAATCGGGATTATGTCCATAGGTACGTTTTTATGGCTGTTGTTTGGAAAGAAAATCGGTATGCGTGAACGTCAGCTCATCATGATTGACCATAATCAGTATAATTTATCGGGTGTTGTTGCATTAATTCGTCAAATTACCAAGCTGCTCTTTATGATTGAATTTACCGGTGCCTTTATATTAACGGTTCATTTTAAGCGTTATTTTGCGACATGGGAAGAGGCGTCGATCAATGGATTGTTTGCAGCTATTTCTGCGACAACAAATGGAGGCTTTGACATTACCGGAATGAGTTTGCAGCCGTTTCACCACGATTATTTCATCCAATTTGTTTGTATGATTTTAATTTTCCTGGGAGCAATCGGTTTTCCTGTATTAATTGAAGTGAAGGCCTATTTAACGAAGAAGGATCCGGCATTTCGCTTTAGCTTATTTACAAAGGTTACGACATTCACGTATGTTGCCTTGTTTATTTTCGGTTCAGTTGTTATTTTTATTATTGAATCCTTCCAGTCATTTAAAGGGATGCGATGGCATGAGGCGGCGTTTACGGCCATGTTTCAATCGGTTTCCACTAGATCGGCCGGTTTAACGACCTTTGACGTAACATCGTTTAACGAAGCGACACAGCTCTTTATGAGTGCGCTAATGTTTATCGGAGCGTCACCAAGTTCTGTCGGAGGCGGAATTCGCACAACGACATTTGCGATTGTCATTTTGTTTTTAATCGCATTTTCCCGCGGGCAGTCGGAGATTCAAATTTTTAACCGGGAAATTCATGTAATCGATGTATACCGTTCGTTTGCGGTGCTGATTTTTGCGATTATTATGGTGCTCGGCGCTGCAATGGTATTGTTTATTACAGAATCCCGCGCAACGATGATGGAAGTTATATTTGAAATTACTTCAGCGTTCGGAACTTGCGGGATGTCGCTCGGCATAACAGGGGACTTAACGGCATTCGGGAAAATGGTCATTATGGTTCTCATGTTTGTAGGACGTGTAGGACTCATTTCTTTCCTGTATTCAATCGGCGGGTCTGCACAGAAGAAGAAGTACCATTACCCGAAGGAACGAATCATTATCGGGTAAGTATTTTAAAACAATACGTAAAAACGTCCATTTCCTTTGAGGGAATGGGCGTTCTTTTTAAGCGCAGCTATTTTTCATGCAATGTGAGAATCATCAGTCTGTAAATAGTAAAAACTCCGATATAGGCACCGGAAATTAAAAAGAGTTCATTTAAAAATAAACCATGGATTTTTGTCATAAATACAGCATCATCAACAATGATCTGATAAATGGAAGTAGATGCAATACTGCCGAAAATGATGACAAAAATAACAGCGAGTATATTGAAAACAAGAGCGGACTTACTAATCTTCTTTCTTAGAACAACCATAATAAGCGGAACAACAATGCTTGAAATAACTAAAAAGATTTTCAAAAAATAGCACTCCTTTCTTCTTATTTGAATTATGCCCTCTTTTTTGGGGTATAAAACGAGTAGGCTGCTGCAGCTCTGTTTAACCAGTTCGGCGGAATAGATAATAGCCGAATGGTTAATTTATAGGATGGAGGTGATCTATATGGAGAAAAAGAAAGGGAATGACCGTCAAAACATGAAAGAAGAGGTTGGGCCAGAATTAAACCCGGATGATTTGGATCTTCGTGAAGACAATGATTTAACAGAAGAACAATCTAATAATAGTCCGGAAAAAAAGCAGACGGATTCTGAATCGAATAAAAAATAAGTTTTCAGTTCATAAAAAACGCTGCACACCCTTTATTAGGAGTTTGCAGCGTTTTTGAATTAATTAAATGTGCTGAAGTAAGGCTGTTGTCCATTGCGGAAATAGGTGAATAAATAGCCCGTTTTCTTTTGTGGTGCACCGACTTCGTAGTTTTGTAAATCGATGTGGAACGGAATAATTAAAGAGTGCTTGAATAATTCGCGTTCAGTAATCTGCATTGCTTCAAATTCTTCACCTACTAGAGAAGGGTTTTCTTTGATACGTGCATAGACATCTTTCATCTCTATTTCAGAAAGGCGATCATTCCACCAAAGTTTACGCGGCTGGAACTGCTGACCTTGCAGGAAGTCGTACTTCATTAAGCTTGTAATCACTTCTAAGTCGGCATGCTCGACTGTTTGAAGGAACTCGAGTAAACGGCGGAATAAATCTTCAAGCTGATGGCCGATACGTGACCAGCCTTTTGTTTCCCAGTATGTGCCGAAGCTTTGGAAGAAGTCGAATGGCGTTTCGAATACTTCTGTCACTAAATATTCAATTGTATTGTCCATACGATGTGCATTCCAATACTTTTCCAGTACGTCTTCCGCATGTTTAATACGGACAATATCATCAAAAGTTAATACATTATTTGAGAAAATTTCATATGGCGAAATATCAACATATGTGTAACCGTACTTTTCGGCTTCCAATCGTAAGCCTGTCCCGCGAAGCAGTTTCAGGAAGCCAAGTTGTAGCTCTTCTGGGCGCATCGCAAAGACATCATTAAATGTTTTACGGAATGATGCATAATCCTCTTCAGGCAATCCGGCAATTAAGTCCAGATGCTGATCGATTTTCCCGCCTTCTTTTACCATTGTGACAGTACGAGTAAGCTTCTCGAAGTTTTGACGACGTTTTACAAGGTCGTTCGTTAAGTCATTAGTTGACTGGACACCGATTTCAAAACGGAACAGCCCTTTAGGTGCATTGTCATTTAAAAATTGGATGACTTCAGGACGCATAATGTCCGCCGTGATTTCGAATTGGAATACGACACCTGGCTGATGTTCATCAATTAAAAACTGGAACATTTCCATCGCGTAGCTGCGACTAATATTAAAGGTACGGTCTACGAATTTAATCGTTTTTGCCCCGTTATTCATTAAGTAGCGAATATCTTCTTTAATCTTCTCGCGGTTGAAATAACGAACCCCTACTTCAATAGAAGATAAACAGAATTGACAGCTAAACGGACAGCCACGACTCGTTTCGATATATTGAATCCGCTTCCCTACATGAGGTAAATCTTCTTCAAATCGGAAAGGGGAGGCAATTTCTCGTAAATCGATTTTCGGTGGCTGTGCATGGATTTTTAATTTGCCTTCTTCTAAATAGCAAATGCCCGGCACTTTTTCGAGTGGAATCTCACCATTGAAGTGGCGAAGCATTTCTTTAAATGAGACTTCACCTTCACCCATAATGATATAGTCAATTTCTTCATGTTTGCGAATCCATTCATGGACATCATAGGAAACTTCCGGACCGCCTAATACAATTTTGACATTCGGTAATACCGTTTTTAGCATACGGATTACTGCAATCGTCTCATTAATATTCCAAATATAACAGCTGAATCCGACAACATCCGGTTTCTTTTGGAAAAGGTCGGATACAATGTTGAAAGCCGGGTCTTTAATTGTATATTCAGCAAGCTCACAGTCGAATTCAGGCAGTGCAGCTGCTTTTAAATAGCGTATCGCTAAATTAGTATGAATATATTTTGCGTTGAGTGTACTTAATATAATTTTCATAATTTTATTCTCCTCTTCATAAAGTCTATTGTAGCAGTGTAAAGAGATACAAACAATATGGGAGAATATGCCCATTTTATTCCAAATAGTAATGTGAAATAATATACGGTAAGTATACAATTCTGAAAATTCTATAATATTTGAAATTGGGGGGTAATATGTGTAGTGGAAGGCCAATTGAATTATATGTTAAAAGAGCTTTTTCAACAATCCAATGAAAAAATCATTATATTGAACCGCCAAGGTAAAATTGAATTTATGAATAGTAAGGCGGAAGAAATATTGCAATCTGTTCATTTACCAGCGCGCTTTTGGGAAAGTGCGGATAAACTTAGTGGTGAGTGGGAGCGATTTATAAGTTCTGTAAATGAAAATTCAACATCTACTGCTACTTTTACATTAATAAATAAATACCATCAAAAAATACCGGTACAAGTTTGGGGTCATTATCTAGAGCATAAACAACTAATCTTTACTCGATTAAATGTAAACCCTTCCAATGTCATTTCATTTGAAGAAAAGAGCAACACACTTATGTTTCAAAATTTAATAGATGGAATGGCACAAGGTGTAATATTGACGATGTTGAACGGAAAGATTATATCAGGTAATGCAATGGCATTACATTTACTTGATCGAAAAGCAGCTCAAATAGAAAATAGAAGCTATGACTATCTATTTGAAGATTGCCAGTACGATTCCCAAGTCATCACTCAATATTATAAGAAGATTTCAAACAGGGAAATGGCCAGTATTTTTGTTATGAGAAAAACTGAAGATGGAAATACAGTCTATCTGAATTTTATTAGCAAAGTAGATGAAAATTTAGGAATATTAGTCACAACAATTATTGATCAAACAGAAGAGATGATGCTGTTAAAAAGAATTGAGCATCAGCAATCTTTATCGTTTATTGGTCAAAATATTGCATCGATTGCCCATGAAATACGGAACCCAATGACATCAATCCAAGGTTTTATTCAGATGATTAAAAGCAGCTTAAATGAGCAGGAATATCCTTACTTTAAAATTCTCGAATCCGAATTGAAGCGGATGGATGATTTGCTTGGAGACCTTCTGAATATTTCTAAACCAAAGAAACAAGTATTACAAATGGTTGATGTGAAGGAAGTTGTAGACCAGTCAATTCAGCGTATGCAGCCTCTAGCATTGAAAACAAATGCTATGATTTTATTTGAATATGACGAAAAAGTAGAATATCGGATTAATGGGGACTTTAATCGCCTGATGCAAATGATTATGAACTTGCTGAAAAATGCAATCGAAGCTATGGATACGAATAATTACATTGTCGTACGTTTACTTTACCGAGGCAAAAATACGCTTCAGCTATCAGTTGAGGATAGTGGAAAAGGGATGAATGCGGTCGATATTGAAAATGCGTTAAATCCTTTTTATACGACAAAAGAAACAGGATCTGGATTGGGATTAATGCTTGTACAAGCTGTCATTAAAGAGCATAATGGGGCTCTCCACATTGAAAGTGAGCAAGGTGCAGGATCTAAGTTTTTAATTGATTTTGATTTGCGAAATGAAATTGAATATTTAAATTCTTCTCCTTCTTATTCAATGAGAGTGGCTAGAATGGCGGCAATTTCGAAGTGATTTTGACAAAACTTCCAATCCATCGCTATAATATGTACATCTTCAATTAGCAGGTTTCGCAAACAATAGCTGAAATCTGAAGAATTCATTGTAAGAGCACTGCTTCCGACTGAGTACTTATCTCAACGTTGGCCATGCTTCTTGCAGATGTCACAGATTATTAAAGGGAATTTAAAGAGGAAGTTTGTCTATAGTTGTCGCATTATGGACAACAGCTGACAGTCCCATCCAGTGGGTCTCCTTAAATTCTACGCAATTGCGCACAGCGTAATTGATTATTTAAAATAGAGGATGGTTTTTATGGCTTCAGAGGAAGTAAAGCAATCGTTAAAATTATTTATCGTTTTATCAAGAGCGCATAAAGCGATAAGTGAAGCTACGAATCAATTTATACAAGCAAATGGTTTGAATCCTACAGAATTCGCGGTTTTAGAACTTTTATATCATAAAGGTCGTCAGCCCCTGCAGCAAATCGGGAACAAAATTTTATTAGCGAGCGGGTCGATTACTTACGTAGTTGATAAGTTGGAAAAACGGAATTTTTTAGCACGTGTTTCGTGTCCAACCGATCGTCGCGTCACATACGCGGAAATTACCGATCCTGGTTCCGAGTTTATGGACAAGCTGTTTCCTCAGCATGAACAGAAAATTCATGAACTTTTAGGAGCGTTATCGGTTGAAGAAAAACAGACGGCAATTGAGCTATTAAAAAAATTAGGATTATCTATCAAAGACTTATCCTATTAAACAAGAAAAGGACGCCCATAATTTACGGGCGTCCTTTTTGGGGATTATTGAATTGTTAAGCCCATTTGTAAAAAGGCGTCTGTTAAGTCCGCTTGGACATTATCGTAAATTGTTAACGTAATAAACAAGTTTTCACGTTCAATTACAACTTTTACAACCTTTTCATCCTCTAATAAAGCTTCATATCCAACAATATTTAAAATTTCCTCACGTTCTGACAAAGTTGAAGCTAAATCCAGATCTTTCGTGCTTTCAGGTGCAATGGCAGAAATTGTTTCTTTTGCAGATTCCTTTAACTGATCAAAAGTTACATCTTCTTTTTTTACTACTTCAATCTGCATTGACGTAGCTTCATCAGCATTATTTAATAAACTATCGACACCTGGCTCTTCTGAAGTAAGTGTATAGTTTTCTAAATGCTGAATCGTGTAATTCATTTCATCACTTGTTGAAGTTACTACTTTTTCTTCAAACGGCTGGCCATTTGAAATGTAAGTCAATGTAGTATTATCAGCTTTATCTTCTTGTTCAGCTTTTGTTTCTTCTGATGTCTCAGTAGCTTCTTCTTTTTGGTCTGAAGAAGAGTCATCCGATTCGATTGTCTCGTCCGTCTCGTTTGTTTCTTGCTGTTCTTCGTTTTGCACTTGTTCTGTTTCGGTAGGTTCTTCTTTTGCTGCATTTGATGTTGTAGGCTCGTCTGTATCCGTATTACAAGCTGCCAAAAATGCAGATAAAATAACTACGGCCCCGACTTGATAAATTTTTTTCTTCATATGGATCCCCCTTTTACATGTATAGACGGAATTTAGAAAGATAAGTTTCTGCTTTAATTGTATCAGAATAATGGTAAAACTAAAAATAATAGTAAAACAAAGACAATATGGGTAACGATAATTAATGGTAAACTTTTTTTCCATTCATACAAAGCTCCCCAAAGCATACCAGCGATAATAGCTGCAAGAGCACCTGGAAGGAACCCGCTAATAGCTAGAGACAGTGAAAATAACATTGAAGTGATTACGACAGCCCAGAAAGGCGATGTGAATTGTTTTAATTGCTGCTGAACATAGCCTCGCCAAAACATTTCTTCCCCGACGGCTACGATAAAAATTAGCATTAAGTAATGGAAAATATTTTGAGGACCATATACATCCAAAAATTTCGTTATATCCTTTGCTGCGCTTTTATCGAGATAAGGCATTAATATATAACCGAGTTTTACAATACCATACGTAATTGTCCCGTACCCAATACCGTAAATCAAATATTGCCATGTTGGGATTCGGTCTTCAAATTTACCTGCCACTAAGCTGATTGCAATTCCAACTAGTAATGTAAAGGCATATAAATACCAAAAAATCGATTTTTCATAAAATGTAAAAAACATCATGCTGAAAATAAAAACTAATGCCAGAAGGAGTGTAATGATTTGTTTTCGGTTTTTCAATTGCTTCAACCTCCCCTTACGTATCGTAACAAAAATTACCCTTTTTATCATCATCTCAATGTTAAAAAGGGTAATTTGCATTAAATTATTCGTTATTAGCTAATATTTTATACCGTTTGTGATTAACAACTGTTTTTTCTTCCATTTCTAAATCATGAAAATTATCCATAATCGTTATATCAACGATAACGGAATTCTCATTCACTTTTTCAACGACTCCTTTTAAGCCGTCTTTAAACTCGATTATATTTCCAACTTCCGCAATTTTCATACACAGTCAGTCCCTTCATCGACTACTAATTAACAGTTTGCTTGAAATTATACTACAAAATTCAATTAGTTTGAATAATTTTATTAATTTACTAGGGTTTATTTGGAATATATTTTCGATTAAGAGTCTGATATATTGGGTTTATACATATAAAAATGGAAAGAGGGATCCATATGACAGACTATAAAAGTATTATCGATCAGTTGCGTAATGGTGAATTACAATCTGTAATTATAAAAAAAGAGGAATTTCTTCAGTTTCGCGAACATCTTATTAAAGATGAACAATTTAAAAACTTCCGTGGTGAGGCGAAACAAGGTGGGGATGTAGTTTATACATTTTCCGAAAATTCAAGATCATAACAAGTGTCGGATTTTGAAAATAGATTATTTTGTAAGAAGATTACAAAATGGGTATAATAATGGCAAATGACAAAAAGGAGGAAATAAATTGGGTAGACCTATCTCGAATGAGGCACTACTTTTGGCAATTGAAGAAAAGCGTAAACAAATGATTCAATCAGGTTTAGAAAATGGTTTACGAAGTGACAAAACGCTCCAGCTAAGCGTCCAAGTAGACAATCTAATGAATGCTTTTAATCAATCGAGAAGTGCACATCTGTTTTATAAACATTAAATTAAAAATATTTATAAAGTTTATGTTTAAAACAGTGATGAGAAGGGAAGAGTAATTTTGAACACAGCAACATTCTCATTTCCCCCTTTAGAGTAGAAGCGGACCAACGCTACTGCTCTCTTTTTTTATATATGCACGAATATCTAATTTATTCATACAAACCTTTAAATACTTCTGACAAAAACTCTCAAAATGATGAACGCATCCATGTATAAAATTATCCTAATTAATAAAGATGAATATATTTGATTTTGAATTATTGAAATACACTGACATTGAAGTTCTCTCTGATTTTGTTAAAATAAAAGAAAATACTAAAGGGGCATACATATGGAATCAAAAAAAATAGGGTTTATCGGTACTGGTGTAATGGGGGCAAGCATTGTCATGCATTTGCTGAATGCGGGTTATGAAGTGACAATTTTTACAAGAACAAAAAGCAAAGCTGCAGATCTTCTTGCTGCTGGCGCGAAATGGGCGGAAACACCGGCAGAAGCAAGTAAAGAGCAGGAGATTATCTTTACCATGGTTGGTTATCCAAAAGATGTAGAAGAAGTTTATATTGGTGAGAACGGTATTTTCTCTGCTGCAAAACAAGGGGCGATTGTCATTGATATGACGACATCCGAACCGACGCTTGCAAAAAAACTTTATCACGAAGCTAGCGAACGTGGAATGCATAGCCTTGATGCCCCCGTATCAGGAGGAGACGTTGGTGCAAAAAATGGTACATTATCGCTTATGGTGGGTGGCGACAAAGATGTATTTGAAAAACTGCAGCCGATTTTCGAACTGTTTGGACAAAATATTGTTTACCAAGGTGTTGCAGGCAGCGGGCAACATACGAAAATGTGTAATCAGATTGCGATCGCATCCGGCATGATTGGTGTGTGTGAATCAATTGCCTACGGATTAAAAGCAGGACTAACGATGGAAGAAGTTCTTCGTTCGATAACAGCAGGGGCAGCAGGATCATGGTCTCTATCCAATCTTGCCCCGCGTATGTTGAAGGGGAATTTAGAGCCGGGCTTTTACATTAAACATATTATTAAAGATATGAAGATTGCGCTTGATGAAGCAGAGCGCATGAATCTCCAATTACCAGGCTTAACCTTGGCGAAATCTATGTACGATCAGTTACTTGCAGAAGGCTATGGGGACAATGGGACACAAGCATTAATCAAGTATTATGAATGAGTACAAAGGGCATAATAATAAATAGTAGTTAAATAGTTCTTATGATACAATGGGGTTATTGTAAGCGTGGCAGTTTGGAAGGAGAGACATGTAGTGGAAAATCATAAAGGGATTTTACTAGAAAGTGGAACAAATGAGCTTGAAATTGTTGAATTTGAGGTGGCGAATAATAAGTTCGGTATAAATGTAATTAAAGTAAAAGAAATTATTCAGCCAATACCAGTGACATTTATTCCGCATGTACATCCACATGTTGAAGGCATAATTCAATTGCGTGGGGAAGTATTGCCGGTTGTTGATATGTTAAAAGTTTTAGGCATACCTACTGAAAACCGAAACCCACAGCAAAAATATATTGTGGCAGAATTTAATAAGCAACGTGTTGTATTCCATGTTGATAATGTTACTCAAATTCACCGTATTTCCTGGGATCAGATTGAAAAACCTTCGGATATGTATCAAGGTGGAGCATCTCAGGTAATTGGCGTAATCAAGTCTCAAGATGAAATGATTTTACTACTGGACTTTGAACGAATCATGGTTGACATTAATCCTGAATCTAGTATTAGTGTGGATGCTGTTAAGAAACTTGGCAAGCGTGAACGCACTGAAAAGAAAGTCATTATTGCAGAAGATTCACCGTTATTGCGTAAACTGTTATTCGATACGATGAATGAAGCAGGCTATGTCAATACGGAGTTTTTCGAAAACGGGCGTGATGCATACGAATATTTGGAAGCGTTGGCGAAGGCAGACAAACAAATTGAAAAACATGTACAGCTAGTTGTTACAGATATTGAGATGCCACAAATGGACGGTCACCATTTAACGAAGAAAATTAAATCGCATCCTGATCTGAAAAAGCTTCCGGTCATTATTTTCTCAAGTCTGATTACCGATGATTTACGCCATAAAGGCGAACAGGTAGGAGCGGAAGAGCAAATTTCGAAACCGGAAATTGCAGAGCTGATTTTACGCATGGATAAGTTAATTCTGTAAAAAATTATTTAATAATTGATGCATTGTTTTAAAATGTATAAAATAATGAGAAAGCCGGATACTTGAAAAAGTTATTCCGGCTTTTTTGTAAACTAAAAAGGAATTTAAAATTAATTGAAAATATTTGGTAGCAACTCTTTTTGAAGACGCTAATAAAGAGGGTAAAAGAATACAAAGGTATTCAGAAGGAAGTGAAGCGTATTATGAAAAAAATCAAGACAGCCATTATTGATATTGGTTCTAACACGATTCGACTTGTACTATACTCCTATAATAAAAACGAAGGGCTAAAGGAATTCGGAAATATTAAAACCGTAGCCCGTCTGCGCACATATTTATTGCCAAATGGGGAAATGTCCGAAGAGGGCATTCAGTTATTGGCTGAGACGTTAAAATCGTTCCGTTTAATATTGGCGGATTATCAGGTAACAGACGTAAAAGCGGCTGCTACTGCTGCAGTACGTCAGGCGATCAATAATGATGTAATTATTACCCGTATGAAAGAAGAAACGGGTATTCTGATTGATATTTTAACCGAAGAAGAAGAAGCCTACTACGGATTTGTTGCAGTTGCCCATTCAATGGATACTCCATCTGCAGTGACGATTGATATTGGCGGTGGTTCGACGGAAATTACGTTATTCATCAATAAAAAGCTCCAAAAAACGATCAGTTTTCCATTTGGTACTGTTTCTTTAAAGCAAAAGTTTGTAAGCGGAACGATGATTAATAAAAGTGAGCGTGAGAAGCTGCGAGCGTTTGTAAAAGAACAATTTAGCTCATTGAAATGGATAGTTGATGTAGGATTACCGGTTATTGCAATTGGGGGGAGTGCACGTAATATTGCCCAAGTTCATCAGCAGAAAATTGGCTATCCACTGTCTGGTGTTCATCAATATGAAATGAATGTGAGCGACCTACAACAACTGCGCGACTATTTAACAGAATTTTCGTACGATAATTTAAGGCAGCTAGATGGTCTTTCTTCAGACCGGGCGGATATTATTGTTCCTGCATTGGAGGTTTTTATGGCGCTCCTGTCTACTGTAAATTCGAATTCTTTCCAGGTCAGTAAAAAAGGGTTGCGGGAAGGTCTCATTATTAGCCGTGTTTTGCAAGGGAATCCTCAAGCATATGACAAATACAATGTTTTTGAAGAAAGTGGCCGGCAGCTTGCATTAGCCTATGGGCGTACGGAAGAGGAAGTAAAAACACTGGAATTTTTGACAGAACAATTATACCGAGGCTGTATTAATTTAAAGCTATTTGAATATAGTGAAGTAGATTTACAGCTAATAAAGAAAGCCGCAAAAGTTTATGGAATCGGAGAATATATCGAGCTGGATTCCTCCAGCCAGCATACATTTTATTTGATCTCCAATCAATCAATACCAGGCATGTCCCATATTAATCGGGTTAAACTGGCATTGCTGGCATCTTATAAAAACCGTGATTACTTTTTACGTTTTGCACGTCCGTTCGATTCCTGGATTTTAAAAGAAGAATTTAAAAAGCTGCGCGATTTTGGCGCAATTTTGAAATTTGTATACGCCTTGAACATGACGAAGCGCAATGTCGTTAAAAACATTGCAATTGAAAAGGTGAACAACCAATTTCACATAGAAGTACTGACTTCTGAACGGGCAATAGCTGAAATGGCTCAGGCGGAAAAACAGAAAAAGCATATCGAACGTGTTTTCAAAGGCGATGTAAAACTTAATTTCAAGGAAGAAAGGCAGGGTTGATATGACAATGAATATGGAAAAGGATCCGCTTTTTGATCCGGAGCATGAAGACTTTGAAAATAGTCCGGATTTCAGCATCGAGCTGCATGAGGAAATTGCTAAGCCACAGTATTACAACAACCGTGAACTGAGCTGGCTCGCGTTTAATGAACGAGTATTGGAAGAAGCTGAAGATACAAATAATCCGTTGTTGGAACGGATGAAATTTTTGGCGATTTTCAGTTCCAATTTGGATGAATTTTTCATGGTCCGGGTTGCGGGTTTGCAAGACCAAATTCGCGCAGGGTATCATAAGCCTGAAAATAAGTCGGGTTTAACTCCGAAAGAACAGCTTGCTAAAATTGCTGAACGTACGCAAGCGTTGGTAAGACGCCAAACGGAAGTGTACCGCCATTTAGTGCATGAACTTTTACCGAAAGAAGATGTGCATATTCTTGATTTGAAAATGCTGAATGCGCAAGAAAAAAGTTATATCAATGAATTTTTTGAAGAAACGATATTTCCTGTCCTAACACCTGTTGCGGTCGACGCCTATCGTCCGTTTCCCACATTGTTGGGACGTACACTCAACTTATTTGTCATGCTGGAAAACAGCAGTGAGGATTCGGAAAACCATATGGATAAAGTAGCAATTGTTCAAGTACCATCCGTATTGAATCGTTTTATTAAAATACCGTCAAATGGCAATAAGACGTTGTTTGTATTATTGGAAGATGTCATTTCAAGTAATATCGACCGTTTATTTTTAGGTTATAAAGTGAAATCGACCCAAGCATTCCGGTTAACGCGAAATGCGGATTTGACCATTCATGAGGAAGGCGCACAGGACCTGTTAGTGGAAATAGAAAAGGAACTGAAAAAGCGTAAATGGGGCGTCGGTTCACGTTTGGAAGTACGTGACGGTGAAATGAATGATGATGTGCTGGATTATTTACTGGATGAATTTGAACTGGGAGAGTCCGATGTTTTCAAAATTGATGGGCCGCTCGACTTAACGGCAATGTTCGGTTTTGTAAAAGAGATTTCGGTAGGACGGGAACATCTGGAGTATGAAAGTTTTATTCCGCAGCCTCCTCATGATTTACAGTCGGACGAAAATATTTTTGAAAAAGCGTTAACCCAGGATATATTTTTCCATCATCCATACGAATCATTTGGACCGATTGTTGATTTTATCGCAGAAGCAGCGGAAGATCCGAGCGTTTTGGCAATTAAGCAAACGCTGTATAGGGTAAGTGGTAATTCGCCGATTATTCAAGCTTTAAAGCAGGCTGCAGAAAACGGTAAACAGGTGACAGTTTTAGTAGAGTTAAAAGCACGTTTTGACGAAGAAAATAATGTGCATTGGGCGAAACAGCTTGAACAAGCAGGATGCCTTGTCATTTATGGAATGAACAATTTAAAAACACATTCAAAAATTACACTTGTTGTCCGTCGACGCAACGGGAAAATTGAACGCTTTGTTCATTTAGGGACGGGCAATTACAATGATGCTACAGCAAAAATCTATACGGATATGGGGATTATTACATCGCATAAGGAATTTGGAATTGATGCGACAAACTTCTTCAATTATTTAAGCGGTTATACTGACAAACCTGAATTCCATCATATTGTCGTCGCGCCTTTTGATATTCGTGATGAATTCCTTGATTTAATCGATAAGGAAATTGCATTACATAAAAAATATGGAAACGGGTTTATACGGGCAAAAATGAATTCTTTAACCGATAAGGATTTAATGATGAAGCTTTATGAGGCGTCGATTGCAGGTGTAAAAATCGAGCTGATTATTCGCGGTATTTGCTGTCTGCGTCCAGGCATCCCGGGAATTTCCGTTAATATAACCGTTTTGAGCATCGTTGGTCGTTTCCTTGAGCACTCCAGGATTTTCTGGTTCCATCATAATGGGGAGGATAATCTATATTTATCTTCTGCAGATATGATGACACGGAATATGATTAAACGAGTGGAAATTCTGTTTCCGATCTATTCACCAGAAATAAAATACCGGATTCAGCGCATTATGCTGCTCCAAATTAAAGATAATCAAAAAGTACGCATTCAGGATTCAAATGGGAAATACCACTATAAAGAGGGCCATCAAAGTGATGTCCGAATTAACAGTCAGGAAATCTTTCTAGCCGAATCACTCGGTCCGATTATGGAAGAATAGTAGAAGAGATTAAGCTATGGACGAAATGTTCATAGCTTTTTAAATTTGCCTGGGAGTGGGACAGGGGATTTATTAGAACAACTGAAGGCGAAATTAGAACAAAGCAAATACATTTTAGAACATGTTGAAGATATATTAGAACTTCGCAATTTTATTAGCACAAATAAATTTATATTAGACAATTTGACAATATATTAGAAGATCAGAATTTTCCTATATACCTTAAATAAGAAAATAGATTATAATTCCAGTTAATTATCGAATGAAACAGAAAATTTTATATTTTAGTATTTATTTCTCCTCTATTATAGTAAACTCTATTTATGAATGAGTGTTCATTTTATAGTCAAAGGGGATGGATAAAATGTTACAAGGCAAGACGATTATAATTACAGGCGGCTCTAGCGGGATGGGACTCGGAATGGCAAAGCATTTCGTGAAAGAAGGGGCAAATGTTGTGATCACCGGGCGTGACTTGGAGCGTTTAGCCAATGCAAAGAAGGAAATAGTGGAATTTGGTTCTTCTATCGAAACATTTCAAATGGATGTTCGCGAACCGGAACATGCACAGGCAATGGTTGCATTTGCTGCAGAAAAATTTGGACAAGTAGACGGCTTAGTGAACAATGCGGCAGGAAACTTTTTAGTGCATGCAGAAAAATTATCGCCGAATGGATGGAAGGCCGTTATTGATATTGTGTTAAATGGATCATTTTATTGTACTTCTGCAATTGGTCGCTATTGGATTGAAAATGGCATAAAGGGGTCGATTATCAATATGGTGGCTACATATGCTTGGGGTGCAGGAGCTGGCGTCATTCACTCGGCTGCTGCAAAAGCCGGGGTGCTCTCATTGACACGATCGCTTGCGGTTGAATGGGGCGGCCAATATGGGATTCGCGTAAATGCCATTGCACCAGGGCCAATTGAGCGTACAGGCGGGGCAGACAAACTATGGGAATCGGAAGAACAAGCGAAACGTACATTGGATTCTGTTCCATTAAAGCGTCTTGGCACGCCTGAGGAAATAGCCGATCTAGCGGTATTTATGCTATCGGATAAGGCAAGCTATTTAAACGGAGAATGTATTACTTTAGATGGTGGGCAATGGCTAAATCAGCATCCGTTTTAACTTTTTCAATTGATATCATAAAAGAATAAATTCCAAATTGTTGCTGCATACTATCGCTAACTGTTAAAAGGAGGCGATTGCAATCGGAATATGGCTTTATCCAACGATTTTCGTTGTCATCATTTTATGTTTTATAGGCTATTATTTAACGGTACGTGTTGGACATAATATCGAGGGCAGCGGTCAGGAACGTGATTCGGAAGTGCCTGAAGAAATTCAGGAGCATCCTTTTCTGCTCAACCCGATTATTTTATCGTATGCAGTTTTTGGAACATTTACAGGTATCATTATCTTCTATTATTGGGCAAGGGGTTACTGAAATTAATGCATAATGGGACGAATCTTCTCGTCTTATTATGCTTTTTCTTTTGTAATCATAGGCGCCTTTCATAGTCATAAAAATGATCCATATGGTATGATAGAGATTAGAGAAACTGTTTTGTCGAAAGACAGGGCAAAGAATAACGGCAGTAAGTTTTCAGTTTGTTTTAGTATGGTGCTGCCCGTTATTAGCGGGATAAAGGAGTAGAATGTCATGATTTCAACAAATAACAGAGCTTTACTAGATATGCCTATAAAAGATTTTATTATTTCATCTGAGAAGGTTGCCCATGTACAAAGTGGAAATAACGCTGAACATGCATTATTAGTTTTAACAAAAACGGGGTATTCTTCTATCCCGGTTCTGGATGTAAAGTATCGTTTAAAAGGATTATTAAGTACCAAAATGATAACGGAGTCTATTTTAGGATTAGAGCGAATTGAATATGATAGATTAGCAGACATTCGTGTGGATGAGGTCATGAATCAGGAAGTTGTATATTTAAAAATTACCGATACATTCCAACGTGCACTCGATCTAGTAATTAACCACGCCTTTTTATGTGTAGTCGATGAAGAAGGCACATTTGTCGGTATTATGACCCGAAGAATTATTTTAAAACAATTAAAGAAATATATTTACCAGCACAACGCTTAAAATAAAAGTCGACAAAGTCCTAAAGGGATTTTGTCGTTTTTTTAACCGTTTGTTCGGAAAGGAAGGGTTGTCAGTGACAGCAACAGAAGCAGAGATTATTAAAGTGTTGGCAGAAGAGAGAAATATGCGAAAAGCGGCAGAGCGCCTTTTTTTAACGCAACCAGCACTGTCACAGCGACTTCAATCAATTGAAAAAGAATGGGGCGTTCAAATATTTATTCGTTCCCAAAAAGGATTAACTCCAACGCCTGCGGGAGAACTGGTCATTCAGTATTCGAATGATTTGATTATAAAGCGGGAGGAAATTTTTGAAACGATTCACTCTTTGAATACAAAAGTGCACGGTACATTAAAAATTGCCTGTGCTTCAATTGTCGGTCAAAATTGGCTGCCAAAAGTATTAAAAGACTATGTAACGAAATATCCGGATACGAAAATTTCGTTAATTACTGGATGGAGCTCTGAAATCATAAAAGCTCTTTATGATGGGGAAGCGCATATTGGCATTGTCCGTGGACAGGCAGAGTGGAAAGGGAAAAAAATTCATTTGTTCCGCGATACGATGTATTTAGTAGATAAGGAAATTCAGGATATGGAAGATATATTGACATCCGATCGCCCATTTATTCAATTTAAAAGCGATTCGAATTATTACCAGGAAATTCAGCAATGGTGGCAACGTCATTTCAACTACAATCCAAAACATCAAATCATTGTGGACCAAATTGAAACGTGCAAGCAGATGGCACTAAATGGTATCGGCTATGCAATTTTGCCTTCAATTACATTGAACGGTGAAGAAAAAGTTCATAAAATTCCTTTGTCTAATAATGGAGGAGACGATGGATTAACTCGCGATACATGGCTGATCGGATATGAATCAACATTCGAACTACGCCAAGTGGAAGCTTTTGTCGACTTAGTACAAGACCATGCACGCTGCCTGTACGATTATCCAAGTGAAACCAGCTAAAAAAATAGTTTTAATATTACTGAAAATTTAGTACAATTATTCATGTTAAAAAATCTAACACGCAGCGAGGTGTCATATGGAAAAATTAAATGCACAACAAATTATTGATTTTATTTCAGAAGCAAAAAAGGTAACACCAGTAAAAGTTTATGTAAAGGGAATTGGTGTTGCGGATTTATCATTTGGTACCGAAAGCAAAGTGTTTGGTGAAGGAAATAATGCGGTAGTGTTTGGCGAATGGTCTGAAATTGAAGCATCACTAAAAAAATATGCAGATCTTATCGAAGACTATGTAGTAGAAAGCGATCGTCGTAATTCAGGTGTACCGCTTTTAGATACGAAAAAAATAAATGCACGAATTGAACCAGGTGCAATTATCCGTGATCAAGTTACAATCGGTGACAATGCAGTAATTATGATGGGTGCCATTATTAATATTGGTGCAGAAATCGGTGCAAAATCAATGATTGATATGGGCGCGGTACTAGGTGGTCGTGCAACAGTAGGAGCAAACTGCCATATTGGTGCAGGAACTGTTCTTGCAGGGGTAGTAGAACCACCGAGTGCGTTACCGGTTGTTGTAGAAGATGATGTTGTCATCGGCGCAAATGCCGTAGTATTGGAAGGTGTTCGCATCGGTAAAGGAGCAGTAGTAGCAGCTGGAGCAATCGTTATTAAAGACGTTGAGCCATTCACAGTCGTTGCAGGCGTACCAGCTCGTCAAATCAAAGTATTGGATGAAAAAACAAAGTCGAAAACAGAAATTATCGATTCACTGCGTAATTTATAAAAAGGCGGGAACGACATGAGGCATCTTATTGAAGTAAGACGAGACCTACATAAAATTCCTGAAGTAGGCTTTAATGAATTTAGAACACAGAGCTATTTACTCCAATTTATTTTAAACCTAGATCAGCAGCATTTGCAAATAACAACGTGGAAAACAGGAATTGTTGTATTTATCCAAGGAACAAACCCGTCAAAGCTGATTGGTTGGCGTACAGATATAGATGCACTTCCTGTACAAGAAGAAACGGGACTCCCTTTTGAGTCGGAGTATGCCGGATTTATGCATGCTTGCGGTCATGATTGTCATATGTCTATTGCGCTTGGACTTGTCGAGGCGTTTTCAAAACAGCCGCCTGTTCAAAATGTCGTTGTATATTTCCAGCCTGCTGAGGAAGGTCCAGGCGGGGCAGAACCGATGCTGGAATGGCTAAAAGCAGAACAGCCTCATCTTGTTGCAGATGAAATCTATGCTTTACATATCGCTCCGGAATATCCGGTAGGTACGATTGCAACGAGACCAGGGCTTCTGTTTGCCAATACTTCCGAGCTGTTTATTGATTTGAAAGGGATTGGCGGCCATGCAGCCTATCCGCATAAAACAAGGGATATGACCATTGCGGCAGCCAATTTAGTGATGCAGCTGCAAACAATTATTAGCAGAAATGTAAATCCAATGGATAGTGCAGTCATTACGATCGGGAAAATGACTTCTGGTACAGTTCAGAATGTCATTGCAGAAAATGCGCGTCTTGAAGGAACAATTCGAACATTGAATGCACAGGCAATGGCAGAAGTAAAACGTCGTATTGAAGCAATATGCAAAGGAATTGAAGCCGCATTTGAATGCGCTATCGCTATTGATTACGGCTCAATGTATTATGAAGTAAACAATGATGCAAACTGTGCCAATGCCTTGCTGGAGTTTGCCGAACAGTTTGAAGGGACTACCGCTTATGAATGTCCTGCTGCAATGACAGGTGAAGACTTCGGTTATTTCATCAAGGATTTGCCAGGTGCGATGTTCTGGACAGGAGCCGATTCAAACTACGGACTCCACCATGCTAAAATGGCACCGGACGAATCACTCATTCCTCTAAATTGCCGCTTCGTCGAACAATTTATCCGCCAGCTTGTTTAACATATAAAAAGGGCTATCCAATTTAATTTTGGATAGCCCTTTTTGATTTTTAAGAAGCAGCTCTCATTAAATGAGGCGCTTTTTTGACTGTCCATAAATAGGCAAGCGTGAAACAGCCGACAAGCACAAAGGTACCTAAAATGTATGGCGAATTCGGGTTCCAATCGAACAGGACACCGGCAAGCGCTGGACCGAACATATTGCCAAGACTCATATAAGCATTGTTCATACCGGCAGCAAAGCCTTGTTCATTACCAGCAAGCTTTGAAATAAGTGTATTTACTGCAGGACGAATAAATGTAGTGGCAATCGAGAACAGTGTAGCGACAACTAAAATAATGAAGAAACCACTAATGTAAATAACGAGCAGCATCATTGCGGCCGCCAACAATAAGTTGACTAAAATAACCTTCATTTCCCCGAAACGTTTAAACAATTTATTCACGACAAACATTTGCAATACTACACCCGCAAACCCGCCGACTGTTAAAATAATGGCGATTTCCGATGGGGTATAACCAAATTTATGGTCTAAATAAAGCGTTAAAGTTGCTTGGAAATTGGAAATACCAAAACTGAACGTGAAGACGATGATTAAAAAGATGAAATAGGAGGTCTTCACAGATTTGACCATTTGCATTGCCAGTTTTTCTCGTGGCGCAATTGTCTCTCGAATATTTTTAATATTAGGTAAATATATAGCGGACATAATTGCAGCCATATATGCTACAGCACCGGCTAAAAAGAAAGGGAATGTCAAATTTACTTCAGATAAGAATCCGCCTACACCCGGACCGACCATAAAGCCTAAAGACATTGCGGCACCAATCATGCCCATCCCTTTGCCGCGCTCTTCAAATGTCGTTATATCGGCTACAAATGCCATAATTGGCGCCATAATGAATGCCGCGCCTGTCCCGCTTAAAAATCGTGCTAAAAATAATACCCATACCTCTGAAGCGAGACCGAATAAAATTTGTGAAGACCCATACACGATCAGTCCGCCAATAATAAACATTTTCCGGCCATGGCGGTCCGACAAATCTCCGGCAACCGGAGAGAACAGAAACTGTGCGAGAGCGAAGCCTGCAATTAAAAAGCCGAGCACTTGTCCACCGACACCGAACACTTGCAAATAGGCAGGCATAACAGGAACAATAATCCCGATACCGCCCATTGTAATGAACATATTAAACATTAATAAATAAAGCGCTAACTTATTGGATTTCTCTGTCATATAATTCCAGCCTTCCTGTTTAGGTATTTCGATACTAGAAATATATATTTATACTAAATATCATACTCTAAAAATTTCAAAATTGCATTTAATCATATCATATCTTAAAAAAGAAATTGTTACTAAGATCTATTTGCATGCAGCTGATAGAAGTCATGAACTATCGGGTATTTATGCTAAAAAGTATACCCCTTACACATAATACTTTTGTGTAAGGGGTACATTAAAATTCAGTATTTAATGAACATTATTTCGTTACGATATAGGATTCACCGAGAATTTCATGCAACGTGTATTCGTTTGATGAAAGTTGCTGATTAATAAAAGATTGAACAACCGATTTTTCCAGATCGTACATCACTTCAATTTCTTTAGAAAAAATTAGCTTTTCCGTTTTTAGAAGTGTAGGTAAGGATGGTCGTTCTGTTGGTTGAAGTTCCTCGGTATCAATAACTTGTTTTAAACCGTCAATATAGGCCTGTAACGGCTGACCACCAACAATTTTAACACCTTTATTTTCCTTGTTCACTATGACGATCGTTGGGAAACCTCTAACTCCGAGAGTTTTCACAAGGTCGAAATCTTCATTTAATAATTGTTGTCCGATTGGTTGCTCTGCTTTACTTACAATTGATTCGCCATCAAGTCCTAGCTGATTGACAAGTTCCACTAAAACAGATCGTTCAGAAATATTCTCGTTAAAAACAAAAAGGGCTTCTCTTGCACGACGTAAATATTCGGATGCAATATTCTCGCTATAATTCTTTTGGAGTACTTTGAAAACATGAGATGGAGGATAAGATGATTGAACAGGATTATCCACCATTAAAGAACCATCAATCGGCATTCTTGAATACTGACCTACTTCCCGCCAATGTCCTGCTACGTCAGCTGGCTTATATATTCCGTTTGCAGGATCAATAGGTCCATCATGCCATTTTTCCAGCAAGCCACCCATTACTGTATGGAAGTTGAAATGCTTTCCAAACTGTTTTACAAAACGGCCAATTACAGGTTCAATTGCCCAGCAATGCGAACAAATAGGATCTGTTACATAATAAAGGTCCACTGATTTTTCCTGTTTGTTAAAATCAATTAGTTCCAATTCATTTTCCTCAGCCACACCACAAACCCCAGTTACTAAATCACAAACCATATTATTATTTTTCAATGTCAATTCCTCCCTTAAGTGATATCTTTGTTCTATAATTGAATTGTAAAATATGTTAAATACATTGAGTACCGATAGTTCGGGCGATATGTTGTATATTCAACACATTCGAAAATCTGTATAAAAAATAGGAGGGATAATAATGAAGGAAGTAAAAGTTGATCCTAGAATACGTCGTACACGTAAACTAATAATGGATGCTTTTATAGAACTTTCAAGTCAGAAGGAATTTAAGGATATAACGGTGAAGGATATTACAGCTGAGGCGATGATTAACCGTGCAACTTTCTATTATCATTTTGAAGATATTTACGAACTTTTGGATAAATCATTATCGGAAGTATTATTAGTTAATTTAGACTGTGAGACGTACAAAAGCAGTGAACTAAATGAAGAAGTGGTATGCAGCATTTTCAAGGCTATTACAGATTTCCAAATGTCACTATCTACACGTTGCCATCGGGGGTATGAAGATACGATTGCTCGAATTATCAGGGAACAGCTTGAAATTATTTTTTATCAAATGCTCCTTAAACAGCGTGCCAATGAAGATATGCAAGCATTAAAGCTTACGGCACTCATGTTGAGCTGGGGGATATACGGAGCTTCTGTGGAGTGGAAAAGAAGCGGTGAAAAAGTTGAACCGGAAACCTATATTAAATCAGTAATACCATATATCATGTCTGGAATTAGCGGCATGTGAAAGGGGAGGTATAGATGAATTATAAATTTTGGACTGTTGTAATGATACAAAAAGAGGATCGTGTGTTATTGCTCAATCGCCAGCATGATCATTTCAAAGGCTATATTCCACCAGGTGGTAAAGTGGACTTTCCTGAAGGCTTTGCTGAAGGGGCAATCCGGGAAGTAAAAGAAGAGACAGGACTGGATGTACAGTCTTTAGTATTTAAAGGAATCTCCCATTATACAAATCCGGAACTGCACGATCATTTTATTATTTATAACTATTGGACGGATCATTTTATGGGCGAAGTTTTAGGCTCCTGCAATGAAGGGGAGCTGGAGTGGGTAAAAATAAGCGAAGCCAGGAATTACCCGATGCAGGAAGACATTCAAGTGCGCTTCGATTTATTCTTTGAGCCAGGGACATTTGAAATTCATACAATGTGGGATGAACGAAACAATCAAATCGATAAGCGAATCATACATAAGCTATAAAAAAGCGTGACCAAAAATTTTGGTCACGCTTTTGTTCTATCTCAAACTCATCTTAAATTCAAGAAAGTATTCGTTATATTTACCTAACCATTCAAGGCCAAGGTTTTCATAAACTTCCAATGTTTCACGCTGGTCATGTGACGGATAGAAACGTTCGTCGTTAATAACTTCCTCGTCCATGAGTTCCCATGCTGCTTCATTCGGTGTTGAATAGCCGACATAGTCCGCGTTTTGCGCAGCATTTTCAGGATCAAGCATGAAGTTTATAAATTTATGGGCACCTTCAATATTTTGTGAAGTTTTTGGAATGACCATATTATCAAACCATAAGTTGGAGCCTTCTTGCGGTACGGCAAACTCCAATTCTTCATTTTCCCACATCATATCTGCGGCCTGACCGGAGAATGTTAATGCTACAGATGCTTCATTGTTTATCATAAGCGGAGTAATCTCATCGCCGATAATCGCTTTAATATTTGGTGAAAGCTCAATTAAGTGATCTGTCGCTTCACGCAATAAATCTTCATCTTTCACATTAAGCGATTCGCCGATTGAGTTCAGTCCCATTCCGACTACTTCACGAGAGCCATCGACCAGAAATACTTTTCGTTTTAATGAAGGATCCCATAAGTCTTCCCAAGTTTCGAATGTTAAATGGTCTTCGATTAAATTCGGATTATAGACAACCCCAACTGTTCCCCAGAAATAAGGAATGGAGTATTCATTGCCGGGATCGAACGGCAAATCCATAAAGTCTGCATTAATATTTTTCAGATTGGGCACTAAACCGTGATCAATCGGAATGAGCAGGTCATCTTCCTTCATCGATTCGATTGTATATTCAGAAGGGACCGCAATATCATAGGCAGAACCGCCTTGCTGTACTTTCGTCAACATCGCTTCATTTGAATCAAATGTTTCATATGTTACCTTAATTCCAGTTTCGTCTTCAAACTTATCGATTAATTCCGGGTCGATATATTCCCCCCAGTTATAAACCGTTAATGTATCTTTACTTCCTGCAGAACCAGCTGATTGCATACGGTCTACTGTAAAAAACAGCAGGGCACATACAATGACAATGGCAGCCGTTGCTTGAACTAATTCTCTCATCGTTGTCCCCCCGTTGCTACTGATTTTGAACGTTTGTTAATAAAGTAGTATCCGATAACGATTAATACCGTTACAGCAAATACTAAACCTGAAATAGCATTGATTGTTAATGAAATACCGGCACGGGCCATTGAGTAAATTTCAACAGATAATGTGCTGAAGCCATTTCCTGTTACGAAAAATGTAACTGCAAAGTCATCTAGTGAATACGTCAATGCCATGAAGAAACCGGCGAATATCCCCGGTGAAATATACGGTAAAATAACACGTGTCAATACATCGCGTTTAGTAGCACCTAAGTCTCGTGCAGCATCGATAAGAGAAGTATTCATTTCAAACAATTTCGGTAAAACCATAAGAACAACGATCGGTACACTGAACGCTACATGCGATACAAGTACTGAAGCAAACCCTAGTTTTACACCGATCATCGTAAATAAAATTAAGAAGCTTGCACCGATTACAACATCAGGTGAAACAATTAATACATTATTTAACGAAAGCAATGTATTGCGCATCTTTTTGTCTTTTAATGAAACAATACCGATTGCCCCTAGCGTTCCGATAATCGTTGCGATTAAACCTGATAAAAGGGCAACGAGTACTGTGTTCAGCAAAATGATAATTAATCTTGAATCTTCAAATACAGCCGCATAGTGCTCAAGTGTGAATGACTCGAAGTTATTCATGTTGCCGCCACTGTTAAAGGAGTAGAAAATTAAATAAAATATTGGTGCGTAAAGGATCGCGAATACGAAAAGTAAATATACTTTCGACATAGCGGACAACTTTTTCATCAGACACGTCCTCCTTTAGATTTTTGTCTAGTAAACAGCATTGTAAGCACCATGAATAAAATTAAGAACACGGCAATTGTCGAACCCATACCCCAGTTTTGGGAAACGAGGAATTGCTGCTCGATCGCCGTACCTAAAGTAATGACCTGGTTGCCGGCGATTAAACGTGTAATCATGAACAGTGATAATGCCGGAATGAACGTTACTTGAATACCTGATTTTACGCCGTCGATTGTCAGCGGGAAAATGACACGGCGGAAAGTTGTCCATGCATTTGCCCCTAAGTCACGTGAAGCATAAATAAGTGAAGGATTCATTTTGTCCAATGAGTTGAAAATCGGAATAATCATAAACGGAATGAAAATATAGACCGATACAAATACGAAACTAAAGTCTGTAAATAAAATTTGCTTTGGATCAAAACCAAATACTTCGATCAGTGCATTGATCGGACCGTATAAACCGAAAATGCCGATAAATGCGTATGTTTTTAACAGCAGGTTAATCCAAGAAGGGATAATGATCAGCATAAGCCATAGCTGTTTATGCTTCGTTTTTGTCAGTAAGTAGGCAGTAGGGTAGGCAAATAATAATGTGAATAATGTAATTAAAAACGCATACCAGAAACTGCTCAATGTCATTTTCAAATAAACCGGTGTAAAGAACTTCGCATAGTTGGCCAATGTAAAGTTCCCGTTCAAATCAAGAACAGAATAATAGACGATTAACGCAATTGGTGCGATAACGAATAAAATTATCCAAAATACGTAGGGGATTAAAGGTCCTTTAGCTGCTTTATTCATGTTCTTCATCCCCATACGCTTCCAGACGTTTATCAAAATCTTCTTCCGTTTCGTTTAAACGCATTACGTGGATTGCTTCCGGATCAAAGTCCAATCCGATTTCCGCTCCAACTTCCGCTTTTTTCAATGAATGAACAAGCCATTCATTGCCGTCTTTATCATATGTCGATAATTCGTAGTGCACGCCGCGGAACAGCTGTGTATCTACTGTTACGATTAGCTTGCCATTTTCGGGTGTAGTAATTTCCAGATCTTCCGGACGAATAACGATATCGATTTTTTCGTTCTTCTTCATCCCGGCATCGACACATTCAAACTCTTTTCCGGCAAATTTCACACGGTAATCTTCAATCATGATGCCGTCCACAATATTGGATTCACCGATAAAGTCTGCAACAAAACGGTTGATTGGCTCATCATAAATATCAACAGGTGTACCGGATTGTTTAATTTCACCTTGAGAAAGAACAAATATTTCATCACTCATCGCAAGCGCTTCTTCCTGATCATGCGTAACAAATATAAATGTTTTGCCAAGACGCTGCTGCAGTTCGCGAAGCTCATACTGCATTTCTGTACGTAATTTTAAATCAAGTGCAGATAAAGGCTCATCGAGTAAAATTACATCCGGATCATTGACAATTGCACGGGCAATCGCAACACGCTGACGCTGACCACCAGACATTTCCAAAATTTCCCGGCTGCCGTAGCCTGCCAAGTTAACGAACTTCAATGCTTCTTGTACACGTTCTTTCACTTCAGCTTCTTTTACTTTTTTGATTCTTAAGCCAAATGCTACATTTTCAAAAACATTCAAGTGGGGGAAGAGCGCGTAATCCTGAAATACTGTGTTTACTTGGCGTTCATTTGCAGGCACATCGTTAATCCGTTTTCCGTTGAAGAAAACATCACCCGTAGATGCATCGGTAAACCCGGCAATAATACGTAAAATCGTTGTTTTCCCGCATCCGGATGGTCCGAGTAATGTATAGAACTTACCTCGTTCCAATTCAAAGTTAATATTTTTTAATACTACTGTTCCGTCATCATATGATTTTGTGACATTTTCAAAGCGAATAATTGTGTTATCCATTTTGCATCCTCCTAATTTATAAATATGATTGTGTCGCGACAAGGAGCAATTTTGTTATGCCACTGTGCGCATTGAAAATTTGATGGTTGGAAGATGCTTCGTAATATACGGCATCACCTTCACTTGCTATGTATTCATCATTGCCCAAAACGACTCGAATCCGTCCGTTTTGAACATAGATGAACGTCTCTGCCAGTGACGGCTCAAATGCTTTAAATTCTGCATCTTTTTGCAATGTAATGAAAACAGGCTCCATTTCCTTTTCATTTGAAGTAGGAATAAGCCACTCGATTTCAAATTTTTTATCCTGATCAATAAAGCATGTTTGATCATCTTTTGTGAAAACAATTTTTTCATTTTCTTGCGTATCATCAAAAAAGTCTCGCGGTGTACACCCGAGAACTTCCAGTAAGTTAAACAATGTTTCAATGGAAGGGGAATTTAAGTCTCGCTCCAATTGCGAAATATAACCTTTCGTTAAATCAGTACGTTCCCCAAGCTCTTCCTGGGTAAGCCCTTTTTTTATACGAAGGGCTTTAATTTTTGAACCAATTTGCATATAGTCACACCCCTTATATTTTTCGCTCAATAGTTTACTGTTTATAAACCTTGAGTAAGGAAGTTTACTTTTACATTACTTTAAGTTTACGAAAGCAATAATAATTATACCTAATAAATATGTATTTTCAAGGGTCTTGTCCAAATATATTGATATACGTATTGGGGCATTTGAATGGTACCGAAAAATCCGTCATTACATATGTTACAACGAGGTGAATATAAATGAGAATTCGAACAATAATGCCATCGCTAAGTGGCGCGACGAAAATATTAAATCGGGAGAATACTTACGAAGAAAATGCTAAAGCAACATTGGTTTATTTCTGGTCAATGAGCTGTTCGGAATGTGCCCATTCCATCAAAAACTTGAAGGAATTGGAGCGGATATTTGGGGATCGGTTAGCGGTTCATGCGATTCATATGCCAAGAGAAGAGTCGGATTATTCGGAAGCCCTTGTAAAAGAGAAAATAAAGCAATTGGAATTAATATACCCTGTTTACCTTGATAATGAACTAAAAATAAGCGACAGGTTTGGAAACAAATTCGTACCTGCTTACTATATATTTGATCAACAGCAGCAATTACGCTTTTTTAAGGCGGGCTATTTTGCATTAAAATTACTGCAACAGAAAATAGAACGTATAATTTAATGACAACAGCTGTTTTGATACGTTAAACTAGTTGCAACTGGATGTTCGGAGGAGAATAGTATGAAAAAAGAATTCGTAGTAATAGGGCTGGGACGTTTTGGGGGAAGTATCGTACGTGAACTCGTTAAACAGGGAGCCAATGTAATGGCAATCGATACAGATAGTGAACGTGTCGATGAATATGCCCGTATTGCAACACAGGCTGTAGTAGCGGATACGACAGAAGAGGAAACGATCAAATCACTAGGTTTATGGAATTTCGAACATGTTATTGTAGCGATTGGAGAAGATATCCAATCGAGTATTTTAACGACGCTTATTTTGAAAGAGCTCGGCGTTCCGCAAATTACAGTAAAGGCGCAAAACGACTACCATGAAAAAGTATTGCTGAAAATCGGTGCGGATTTTGTTGTGCATCCTGAACGTGATATGGGTATCCGAATCGCTAATAACATGATGTCAAACAGTGTTCTTGATTACTTGGAGATTTCAGGTGAACATTCAATCATGGAAATTAAAGCAAATGAAAGCATCGCCGGCCAATCGTTAATCGAGCTGGATGTACGGGCAAAATACGGTTTGAACATCGTCGGCATTACACGCGGTGATGAAATTATGATTTCCCCAAATGCAACCGAACGCATTCAAGTAGGGGATGTCCTGCTCATTATCGGTGCGGATGTCGATATTAACCGATTTGTGAAGAAGGTTATTCAGAAGTAAGTTAGACCGTTGTTGACGATATTAAATTTGGATATAACTAAAAATCCATCATCTTGCGAAAGCAAAATGATGGATTTTTTATATTGAGGACTAGTCCCGTTTTATACTTCCATAATGATCGGTAAAATCATTGGACGACGTTTCGTTTTTTCATATAAATATGGGCCTAATACATCGGTAATTTCATTTTTCAAATCATTCCATTGTGTATCTTTTTCCTGAATCGTGCTGTTTAAATGATGGTTCAGCATTTTTTGTGCTTCATTGATCATCATGCCTGATTCACGCATATACACAAATCCGCGAGAAATAATATCCGGACCAGAAACAATTTTGTTTTTAGCCATATCGACACTTACGACTACGATGACTAAACCTTCTTCTGAAAGAATTCGTCGATCGCGTAATACGATATTGCCGATATCCCCAATTCCATTACCATCGATATACACATCGCCTGAAGGAATGCGTCCTGCCACATGTGCTTCATTTGCACTTAATGCAAGAACATCACCATTTTCCATAACGAATGAGTTTTCCAATGGAACTTCACAAGCTTCAGCTAATTCAGTATGAATTTTCAACATGCGATATTCACCATGAATCGGCATAAAGAATTTCGGTTTCATTAAACGAAGCATAAGCTTTTGTTCTTGTTGAGAACCGTGACCTGAAGTATGGATATTATTTAATGCGCCATGGATAACTTCTGCACCAGCGCGGAATAATAAGTTGATGATTTTGTTTACGCTCATCGTGTTACCAGGAACCGGAGAAGATGAGAATACAACTGTATCACCAGGCTGGATTTGAATCTGACGGTGTGTACCGTTAGCAATACGTGATAATGCAGCCATTGGTTCACCTTGAGAACCGGTACATAAAATCATCACTTCATTTGCAGGTAAACGGTTTAAGCTTTGTATATCAACAAATGTTTCTTTAGGTGCTGTAATATAGCCTAATTCACGGCCGATTGTAATCGCATTATCCATTGAACGACCGAACACAGCAACTTTACGACCATATTTCACAGCTGCATCAGTTGCCTGTTGTAAACGGTGGATATTTGAAGCGAATGTTGCAAAAATAATACGTCCGTCAACTTTACGGAAAATTTCGTCAATGCTTTTCCCGACTGTACGTTCAGACATTGTAAAATCAGGCTTTTCGGCATTTGTACTATCCGATAGTAAACAAAGGACGCCATCACGGCCGATTTCTGCCATTTTCGTCAAGTTAGCAGGCTCGCCTACTGGAGTAAAGTCAAACTTAAAGTCACCAGTATGCACAATATTACCCGGTGGTGTCTTGATGACAATACCATATGCATCTGGAATACTATGTGTTGTACGGAAGAAGCTAACAGCTGTTTTACGGAATTTAATGACATCATTCTCTTTAAATTCAATCAGTTTTGTTGTACGTAATAAGCCATGCTCTTCTAATTTGTTGCGAAGTAGACCTAGTGCAAGTTTTCCGCCGTATACAGGAATATTAACTTGACGTAATAAATAAGGAATACCACCGATATGATCTTCGTGACCATGTGTTATAAATAAGCCTTTGATTTTGTCTACGTTTCGAACTAAATACGTATAGTCTGGAATTACATAGTCAATGCCAAGCAAATCGTCTTCAGGGAATTTAATACCTGCATCTATTAGTATGATTTCATCTTGGAATTGTACTGCATATGTGTTTTTGCCGATTTCGCCCAGTCCGCCGAGTGCGAATACAGCCGCTTGATCATTCTTAACGAATTTCATAACAATTAAGCGTTCTCCAGACGGAAATTCGGGCTATTTTGTTCATATTCTAAATAGTTGCCTTCTAGAAGTTGAACAAGTTCGATATTGTAGTTACGGTCTTTTAAATAGTGACGTACTTCACGTTCAGATGACGCCTCTAAATAAAGTGTTTTTGTGTTTTCGCGAACTGGAATCTCAGAAATGTTTTCTTGATAATAGACTTTGTAAATCATAGTTACTCTCCTTTAAGTACGAACATTATTACTGCACTTCTAACTTGTAGAAAAATGCATTTCCTTTATATTATCACGTGACTCCTTTAAAATAAAGAAAAGCCCTTCAAATTTCGTGAACAGTAAAGTGGCCACGAATGAAAAAAATGGCACGTCCTGTAATCGGGCGTACCACTCTAAATGAAGTGTTAGGCAATTAATTTTTTTCCGAGGATGCCATTTAATCGTTTTCGCCATTTCTTTTTGAGACGTTTTAACATAGGTCATCACTCCTCAAACTCATTATACTAAATATTCAGATTTTTGTAAAGGGCCTACAAAAATAAAGGAGCGTTATAAATTGAAGAAAATATTATTTTTTGATGTAGACGGTACTCTATACAATTCAGATAAAAACTTACCTGCTTCAGCAAAGGAAGCGATATTCAAGGCGCGCGAAAACGGTCATGAAATTGCGATTGCAACAGGACGTGCTCCATTTATGATAAAAGATATACTGGAAGAGCTTAAAATCGATACATATGTGACATTTAACGGGCAATATGTCGTTTATCAAGGTGAAGTCGTTTATACAGATCAAATCGCCAACGAAACTTTAACAGAAATTCTGGAATTTGGCGCACAGCGAAACCATCCGTTAGTTTTCCTGAATGAAAAGGAAATGATCGCTAGCGAAAGCGACTATGAAAGTGTGGAAAGCAGTTTAGCAACACTTCAATATCCGTATCCGCAAATTGATCCGCAATACTATTTGCATACACCGGTTTATCAAACACTTGTATTTATAGAAGAAAAAGATCAGCCTATTTATGAGCATCAATTCCCGCAAGTGCAATTTATCCGCTGGCATCCTTTCTCTTGTGATGTGCTGCCAGATGGTGGTTCAAAGGCAAATGGCATTCGAAAATTGCTGGAACATATTAATTTTCCGGTAGAGGATGTTATTACATTTGGCGATGGATTAAACGATATTGAAATGCTTTCGGAATTTGGCTATAGTGTTGCGATGGAAAATGGTCATGAACGGGCAAAGGAAGTGGCTTCAATGATTACGGGGCATGTGGACAATGACGGCTTGGCTGACGCGATGAAGAAGTTGAAGTTGATATAGTTAGGTTAGGAAAAGCGTTGTGAAAATATATTTTTCGCAGCGTTTTTTGTTTGTCAAATGGGAATTTGCTTTATTTGAACAATGTTAATGTTTATTAGAAAATTGGATGTCGATATTAGAAGGAATGGCAAGGGTTTTAGAACATCGCGCGGCCATTTTAGAATGGACAGTTATATTAGAAAATCTCATTTTTATTAGAACATTTAAAAGGATATTAGAACATTTACGATTTTATTAGAACATTCAAAAGCTAAAATGACTTTCTTCTATAGTAACTGATCAAAAAAAGAACCCAATTTCGCTAATAACGAAAATGGGTTCCGCAGAAGTTAGTCTCTTCCGAATGGAATGCTGTTTTCTAATTGGACAAACGGGTCTTTTTCATCGATTCGATCGTAAAACATGACTCCGTTTAAATGATCAAGTTCGTGCTGGAACGCGATTGCAGGAAGTCCTGATAAACGCATTTTCTTTTCTTCTCCGTCTACTGTCATAAACTTCACAGTGATACGTGCATAGCGATAAACATAGCCAGGCACGGCACGGTCTACAGATAAGCAGCCTTCGCCACTTGTTATATAAGTCTGTTCAACAGAATGGCTTACAATTTTAGGGTTAACTGCGACAAAACTGATCTGTTCGCCGTTTTCATCTTCCAAATGCAGTGCAAACATACGTTTTAAACTGTTTACCTGGTTTGCAGCTAAGCCGATGCCGCCGCGTAAATTATATTTTTCAGCAATTTCAGGATTTTGGCTATTAATTAAATATTGCAGCATATCATCTGCGAGTTGTCGATCTTCTGCAGATAACGGAAAAGTAACTTCTTCCGCGCGGGTACGTAAAGTAGGGTGTCCTTCACGGATAATATGTTCCATTAAAATCATGTGAAACTTCCTTTCAGTTCAAACTTATATGTGTAAGTATACACGACTCTCCGGAATCGAAGTAAGAAAAAACCTTTTCCAAAAGAAATTTATCATAATTTCAGATTTAACAATTCATTATAAGGGAATGAATAAATCGTGCGGTGTTATAAATTAAATAATAAAATTTATTGGATGTTTTTTCTATTATAGTACAGAGGTGATTCCGGTATAATACAGGTAATGTAACTGTATCAGTTTCGTTAGATGTGAGGAAAAATCTTTAATTAAGATGATAAACAATGATTGACCGATAGAATTTTATTCTTTATACTCGGGTTATAGAAACGTTGTACTAGTAAAAAATGAATTTTTTTTAATACAGTTCAAAGGGGATGTAAACAATGGCAGAAAAAATGAAGAATCAATTGGACCCAGCTGGAACGTTACAGGAAATTGAAAGTAAGTTTGAGATGTTCCAAATTCTAAACGAGCAGGGTGAAATAGTAAATGAAGCGGCAATGCCGGATTTAACGGACGAGCAATTAGTTGAATTGATGGAACGTATGGTTTACGTACGTATTTTAGATCAACGTTCGATATCGTTAAACCGTCAAGGACGTCTTGGTTTCTATGCACCGACTGCGGGTCAGGAAGCTTCACAACTTGCATCACATTATGCTTTGGAAAAAGAAGACTGGATTTTGCCGGGCTATCGTGATGTTCCACAAATCGTTATGCACGGTTTACCGTTATGGAAGGCATTTTTATTCAGCCGCGGTCACTTCATTGGTAACCAAGTACCGGAAGGCGTTAATGTATTGGCACCACAAATTATTATCGGTGCACAATATATCCAAACTGCTGGTGTAGCACTTGGTTTACAAAAACGTGGTTCAAAAACAGTTGCGATTACTTATACAGGTGATGGTGGTTCATCACAAGGTGATTTCTACGAAGGAATTAACTTTGCAGGTGCATTCAAATCACCGGCGATCTTCATCGTACAAAACAACCAATATGCAATTTCAACACCGCGTGAATTACAGACATCTGCTAAAACAATTGCACAAAAAGGTGTAGCGGCAGGTATTCCATGTGTATTAGTAGACGGAATGGACCCATTAGCAGTATATGCAGCGACAAAGGATGCGCGTGACCGTGCAGTTCGTGGTGAAGGGCCAACATTAATCGAAACAATGTGTTACCGTTATGGGCCACATACGATGGCGGGGGATGACCCGACACGTTACCGTACAACGGATATCGACAACGAATGGGCTGCGAAAGATCCATTAGTACGCTTCCGCACATTCCTTGAAGGTAAAGGTTTATGGGATGAACAAAAAGAAGAAGCAGTAATTGAGCGTGCTAAAGAAGAGATTAAAGATGCTATTAAACAAGCAGACCAAGCACCAAAACAAAAAGTTACTGAATTAATGGAAAATATGTACGCTGGAGAAATGCCGGCGAACTTAAAAGAACAGTATGCGATTTATAAAGAGAAGGAGTCGAAATAAGCCATGGCACAAATGACAATGATTCAAGCAATTACAGATGCATTACGTTGCGAATTAAAAAATGACGAGAACGTTTTAGTATTCGGTGAAGACGTTGGTGTAAACGGCGGGGTATTCCGTGCAACTGAAGGTCTTCAAAAAGAATTCGGCGTTGATCGTGTATTTGATACGCCACTTGCAGAATCAGGAATCGGTGGTTTAGCAATTGGTTTAGCGTTAACTGGATATCGTCCAGTACCTGAAATTCAATTTTTCGGCTTCGTATTCGAAGTAATGGATTCTATCAGCGGGCAATTGGCTCGTATGAGATACCGTTCAGGTGGTACGTATAATGCACCAGTAACAATCCGCTCTCCATTTGGCGGTGGTGTTCATACGCCTGAAATGCACTCGGATTCTTTAGAAGGGTTGATGGCTCAATCACCAGGATTAAAAGTGGTTATTCCCTCAACACCATATGATGCAAAAGGTTTAATGATTGCTTCGATTCGTGATGATAATCCGGTTATTTTCTTAGAGCATTTAAAACTATACCGTTCATTCCGTGAAGAAGTTCCGGAAGAGTCATATACAATTGAATTGGGTAAAGCAGATGTAAAGCGTGAAGGAAAAGACCTTTCTATCATAGCTTACGGCTTAATGGTTCACGAAAGTCTAAAAGCGGCAGAAGAATTGGAAAAAGAAGGATACTCAGTAGAAGTAATCGATTTACGTACAATTCAGCCGTTAGATATCGAAACAATTATTGCGTCTGTTGAAAAAACAGGCCGCGCAATTGTTGTTCAGGAAGCGCAAAAGCAAGCAGGTATTGCGGCAAATGTAGTCGCAGAAATTACAGAACGTGCGATTCTATCATTGGAAGCGCCAGTATTACGTGTTGCTGCACCAGATACAATCTATTCATTCCCGCAAGCGGAAGGTGTATGGTTACCTACGTATAAAGATGTAATGGAAACTGCAAAGAAAGTCTTAACATTCTAAGAATTGAGGGTGAGATAAATGGCATTTACGTTTCGTTTACCAGATATCGGAGAAGGTATTCATGAAGGTGAAATCGTCAAGTGGTTCGTTAAACCTGGCGATCAAGTAAAAGAAGACGATATTTTAGCAGAAGTTCAAAATGATAAAGCAGTCGTTGAAATTCCGTCACCAGTTGATGGTACAGTAGAAGAAATCTATGTAGAAGAAGGAACGGTTGCGATTGTCGGGGATGCCTTAATCCGCTTTGATGCACCAGGCTATGAAGATTTAAAACTAAAAGGTGATGACCACCACGAATCAAATGAATCAAACAAAACAGAAGCACAAGTACAGTCTACTGCTGAGGCTGGCCAAAATGTGAAAAAAGAAGAAACTAAATCAGATAAAAGTGCAGACGCTGCTCAGCCGGAAGCTCCTGCTGAAACAGAAAAAGCTGCATCGCCATCTGAAACAGAAACTTCAGGCAAACGCATTATCGCAATGCCTTCTGTTCGTAAGTATGCTCGTGAAAAAGGTGTCGAGATTCAGCAAGTTTCAGGCACAGGCAAAAACGGCCGTGTGTTAAAAGAAGATATTGAGAGCTTCCTAAATGGAGGTCAACAGTCGGCTTCTGAAACAGAAGAAGTAAAAGAGACACAACAGCCACAAGCAGAAACAAAACAAGCTGCTCCTGTCGCACTTGAAGGCGAGTTCCCTGAAACACGCGAAAAAATGAGCGGTATCCGCAAAGCGATCGCCAAAGCGATGGTTCATTCTAAACATACGGCTCCGCACGTAACGTTAATGGATGAAGTGGACGTAACAGAACTTGTTGCACACCGCAAACAATTCAAAGATATTGCAGCAGAACAAGGTGTTAAATTAACGTATTTACCGTACGTTGTGAAGGCTTTAATCTCGACTTTACGTAAATATCCTGATTTCAACCGTTCGCTGGATGATGCGACACAAGAAATTATTCAAAAACATTATTATAATATTGGTATTGCGGCTGATACAGAAAAAGGTTTATTAGTTCCAGTAATTAAGCATGCTGATCGTAAGTCTGTATTTAGCTTATCACAGGAAATTAATGAATTGGCTGTAAAAGCACGTGATGGTAAGTTAGCAACGCATGAAATGAAAGGTGCGTCAATGTCGATTACAAATATCGGTTCAGCTGGTGGACAATGGTTCACACCAGTAATTAACCATCCTGAAGTGGCAATCTTAGGAATTGGCCGTATTTCAGAGAAACCAGTAATAAAAAATGGTGAAATTGTAGCAGCACATGTGTTAGCATTATCATTGAGCTTTGATCATCGAATGATCGATGGAGCGACTGCACAAAACGCTTTAAATCATTTAAAACGTTTATTAAGTGAGCCGCAACTATTATTAATGGAGGCGTAAAAAAATGGTAGTAGGAGATTTTCCAATCGAACTAGATACTCTTGTAGTAGGTTCTGGCCCTGGTGGTTATGTAGCAGCAATTCGTGCAGCACAAACAGGTCAAAAAGTAACAATCGTTGAACGTGGAGCATTAGGCGGGGTATGTTTAAATGTAGGTTGTATCCCTTCAAAAGCTTTAATTTCTGTAGGTCACCGCTTTGAAAATGCCCAACATTCAGATGATATGGGTGTTACAGCATCTGAAGTGAAATTAGACTGGTCTAAAGCACAAGCATTTAAAGACGGCGTTGTTAAAAAATTAGTAGGCGGCGTTGAAGGCTTATTAAAAGGAAACAAAGTAGACATCGTAAAAGGTGAAGCATACTTCGTGGATGCAAACACTGTACGTGTTATCGACGGCGACAATGCTCAAACTTATACATTTAAAAATGCTATTTTAGCAACAGGATCTCGTCCAATCGAAATCCCGACATTTAAATTTACAAAACGTGTAGTAAGCTCAACTGGTGCATTGTCTTTCCCTGAAGTACCAGGTAAATTAGTAGTTATCGGTGGCGGTTACATTGGTACAGAGCTTGGTTCAGCTTATGCTAACTTAGGTTCTCAAGTAACAATTATCGAAGGTGGTAAAGATATTTTAGCTGGTTTCGAAAAACAAATGACGCAAATCGTTAAAAAAGGTCTTAAGAAAAAGGGCGTTGAAGTTGTAGTAAACGCATCTGCTAAAGGCGTAGAAGAAAACGAAAATGGCGTAGTTGTTACTTATGAAGCGGGTGGCGAAGAAAAAACTGTTGAAGCAGATTACGTATTAGTAACTGTTGGTCGTCGTCCGAATACGGATGAAATGGGCTTAGAAGAAGTAGGTATTAAATTCGCAGAACGCGGATTATTGGAAGTAGACAAACAAAGTCGTACTTCAGTATCGAACATCTATGCAATCGGTGATATCGTTGCAGGTCCACAACTTGCTCACAAAGCTTCTTATGAAGGTAAAGTTGCTGCAGAAGCAATCGCTGGTGAACCATCAGAAGTTGATTACTTAGCAATTCCAGCAGTATGCTTCACAGATCCAGAAATGGCAACTGTAGGCTACTCTGAAGAGCAAGCAAAAGCGGAAGGTTTAGAAGTGAAAGCTGCTAAATTCCCATTCGCTGCAAACGGTCGTGCTTTAGCATTAAACGAAACAGAAGGTTTCGTGAAACTAGTAGCGCGTAAAGAAGACGGCTTATTAGTTGGTGCTCAAATCGTTGGTGTTGGTGCTTCTGATATGATCGCAGAAATGGCAACTGCTATTGAAGGCGGTATGACTGCAGAAGATATCGCATTAACTATCCACGCACACCCAACTTTAGGTGAAATTACAATGGAAGCTGCTGAAGTTTTACTAGGCAATCCAATCCATATTGTAACTAAATAATTATATTAAAATTTACACTGTCCATTTAAAATGGGCAGTGTTTTTTTGTGGTTATGAATAACTAAGGGACAACTCATGAAAAAGAAAAATTGAATTATAATGGAAGAAATAAGTTCCCCCTCCATTATGAGGGATATTTTTAAATTGTAAAAAATGGTTATATATAACTGAAAGATTCATTTGAAAAATAAAAAAGTAGAGCAAACAAACTAAATGAAATTCGGCACAATTGTGAAATAGGCTCTAATTATTGGGGATGGACCGCTTGTAGGATTTCATTGATTAAGGGAGTTGTCACGATATGAATTATTCAAGTGAAAAAAAGAAACTGCAAAGTGAATGGATATCATCGACAGTTGTATTATTACTGGAGTTAAAAGAAGAAAAGCATGAGTGCCAGACAGATCGTTTTGCAACAATTGCACTAGATATATTAGTAAGGAAACTGCTTGAAGTGCAAAATGAAGATTTTACAATAGACTCTTATGAGTTGTTACAGCACGCTATATTCGATGCTATCAATATTAGGTCTACTGATATAGCGCAAGCTTATGACGGGCTGATTACAGCGGCAGGGAAACTTCAATCAAGCCATTTAATAATGGAATCACATTATCCATATAAATATATTAACAGGGAAAATTCGATCCAAAATGCCGAATCCGTTTTACGGGGGACATTGCAGGCTATTCTATTCAATATAAACCAATTTCCATTCAATGAAATGACAGATCAATCTGTCGATCAAATAAATCAGACAATGCAATTTGCAAAAGAGGCTATTGATGAAAATGCAACGGCACATGAACTGATTTTTGCTTTAAGAAGTGTTTTAGGATCACTAATGGATGTACAGCTAAAACAAAAAGGTAAAATGAAAAATTAATGATAACGACCTTTCGATTATTAGGAGTAGTTTGATGATTAAGTACATTTTAAATGAATATAACTGACTGAGGCTATCTTGTATAAATTTAAACAAGGTAGCTTTTCATGTTTTCTTAAATACAAAGTAATGAACCAAATTATAGTAGGAAAATAAAATAGACAGAAATTTCTAATGGACGTACAATAAAGTAAAACTTCTATCAGTGGGGCATCCCTATGATTAGAAGGAACACAAGTTAAAACCGTCACTTCCTGTGACAACGCTTGTGTGACCCACATCGTGTTGGCAAGAACCAATCGGGCTTTTACGGGTAGTTGATCTCTCACCTATCCTTTTCGACCTATTTCCGTTTAGAGGCTGGAGAGTTACTACCTGATAATGCAGATGTGGGTAAAACTGTGTAAAGGGGTTTAGCTGGTGGAGATTATTCGTACTATTGCTCAAATTGGTATTATCATTTTGTTTTATCTCATTGGAGAATTTATCGTTTCGGTTACCGGTATTATTATACCTGGAAGTATTATCGGGTTAGTTATATTATGGCTTGCTCTTTACTTTAAAATTTTAAATGTGAAATACATACAAAACGGTGCCAGTTTTATGCTAACATTTTTAACATTGTTTTTTATTCCTTCAACAGTGGCAGTCATTAATTATCCGGAACTGCTCACGCTATCAGGAGGGCTTTTTGTTTTAGCTGTTATTATCAGTACAATTTTTGCGCTTGTCATTACGGGGAAAATAAGTAAATTGATAGAAAGAAAGGAACGCAAAATGAGGGAGGAAGAGAGTATTGCTGCATCTACTGCTAATTCTATTCATCATAAGTAGCACTGTTCTTCTTTTTATATTACTGAACAGGCTGTACTTGAAGGTTGGCCACCCATTATTATTGCCTATTTTAACGGCGACTTGTATTACAGTCATTATTTTACTAGTTTTTAATATTCCCTATGAAACATACATGGAAGGAGGTCAATGGATATCCAAAATGCTCGGTCCTGCAGTCGTAGCGTTGGCATTTCCTTTATACAACCAGCGGGAACTTATATTTAAATACAAATACTCGATTATTACGAGCATCATTGTCGCAATGCTCGCGGGTCTAATTAGCGTTGTAGCATTACTTTTACTTTTCGGGTCAAGCAAAGATTTTATCCTCACTTCATTACCGAAATCATTAACAACACCTGTTGCAATGCAAGTAAGTGATATTGTTGGCGGGATACCGCCGCTGACTGCTGTAATGGTAATGGTGGCAGGGTTTACTGGTGCCATATTAGGTCCGGTACTTTTTAAATTATTTAAAATTGATACGGCGATCAGTCGAGGAGTCGCTATGGGAAGTGCCTCGCATGGTGTCGGATTGACAAAATTAAAGGAGTATAGTGAAGAAGATTTATCGATTGGCTCACTCTCTATGGGGCTTAGCGCGGTTGTAGGGGCCTTTATTATTCCGCTTATATCGATTTATTTATTTTAAAAAAGACAGACAGCATTTAGCTGTCTGTCAGAAATATTAATAAATCGCTTTCCGCTCTTTAATAACACGAATATTTTTTAATGTACTGTCTTCAGGTCCTTGAACAGGGAGACCTGCTTCAATATTCATCTTAATAAAATCGATATTGCTTTGCGTAATTATTTCCCCGGGAATAAATATTGGAATGCCCGGTGGGTACACCATTATAAATTCTGCGCAAATATATCCTTCTGCCTGTGCAAGAGGAATACTTTCCGTTTGTGCATAAAATGCATCACGCGGCGTCATGGCAAGAGCGGGAATTTCAGGTATTTGAACATTTGTTTCAGTAATCGATGCTTCCGATTCGAAGTTTTTCGACATACGTGTCAAAGCATTGACAAGTAAATTAATTTCTTTTTTCGAATCTCCAATTGTTACTAAGCATAAAATATTGTATAGATCGGACAACTCTACTTCTAAGTTAGCGTTATGACGTAACCATTCTTCTGCAACATGGCCGGTAATGCCTAAATCCTTAACGCAAATTAACAGCTTTAACGGATCCATATCAAATGTAGCCGAAGTTCCGAGTTTTTCACGTCCTACACAATGTAGATGCGGAATTGCATTAATGCGTTTACGGGCATCTTTTGCCAAACGGATTGCTTCGTCCAATAAATCATATCCATGGACAGCAAGCTGGCGACGTGCCGTATCTAAAGACGCCAGTAAGGGATAGGAAGTCGATGTCGTTGTTAGCATGGAGAATACAGCCTGTACTCTTTTAGCTGTTACAAGGCCTTCTCTGACGTTTAAGACAGAACTGCCTGTCATGGAGCCGCCAAGCTTATGTGTGCTCGTAGCAGCCATATCCGCGCCGGCCTGCATTGCAGATAACGGCAACTCATCATGGAATTTAATATGAACGCCATGAGCTTCGTCCACAATTACTGGAATATTACGTGCATGTACAATTTCGACAATGCGTTTTAAATCTGCTACAAAACCGAAATATGTCGGGTTGATGACAAGTACGGCTTTCGCATCTGGATATGTCGTCAATGCGCGCTCAACGGACTCTGGTGAAATACCATGAGAAATGCCGAGCTCACTGTCAACTTCCGGATGGATAAAAATAGGGATAGCACCTGCAAAAACAATCGCTGACATAATCGATTTATGTACATTCCGCGGTACTATAATTTTATCGCCTGGGCCAACGACAGTCATAATCATCGTCATAATGGCGCCACTAGTACCTTGCACGGAAAAAAATGTATGGTCAGCACCAAAGGCTTCAGCAGCAAGGTTTTGTGCTTGCATAATCACACCTTTAGGAGCGTGTAAATCATCTAGTGGAGCAATATTAATTAAATCAATTGATAAAACGTTGTCGCCTACAAATTCTCTGTAAGCTGGATCCATACCTTGCCCTTTTTTATGGCCTGGGATATGAAACTGGATAGGGTGTCTGTTGCGATGCTTAAGTAATGCATCAAACAAAGGAGTCTCTAACTGTGACAACGCAGGTACCACCTCACTATATAGTATTTTTTAAAAACAAATGAATTATAGCACCTATTAAAGTTGCTGACTATATAAATATTTTAATCAACTGAATTGATAGTTATTATTTTAGGAGGAATAACAATGAAATGGCAAACAAAAGTAACTGATTTACTACAAATTCAATACCCGATTATTCAGGGGGGATTAGCATACCTGGCCTACTCGGAGCTTGCTGCAGCGGTTTCAAATGCAGGAGCCCTCGGACAGATTACCGCAATGAGCTTGCCGTCACCGGAAGCGTTAAAAGAAGAAATAAAAAAAGTGAGAGAAATGACAGATCGGCCATTTGGAGTAAACTTTGCGATAGGAATGCATGGAAAAGGATACGAAAAGATGATCGAGGTGGCTGGTGAAATGGATGTACCTGTAGTAACAATTACTGGGGGAAATCCTGCACCGATATTCGACATATTAAAAGATGCATCATGTAAAAAACTTGTACTCGTTGCTGCGAAACGACAAGCTCAGAAAGCTGAACAGCTGGGAGCGGATGCAGTTATGGTAGTTGGACAAGAAGGCGGTGGCCATTTAGGAAGAGATGATGTCGGAACAATGGTGCTCGTACCGCAAGTAGTCGATAGTGTATCGATTCCGGTTATCGCCTCAGGGGGAATTGGAGATGGCCGAGGATGGATGGCAGCACATGCATTAGGGGCGGAAGGAATTGAAATGGGGACACGCTTTATTGCGACAAAAGAATGTGTACACGCTTCTCTAGCATATAAACAGGCACTGATTGAAAGTGAAGAAACGGATACGACGATTATTAAACGCTCGATCGGTGCACCTGCCCGAGTAATCAGCAATGCATTTACAGATGAGATTTTAGAAGTGGAGCAAAAAACGCCTACATATGAAGCGCTGAAATCATATATTAGCGGTGAAGCAAACAAAAATTTCATTTACGGTGGCGATGCGACAAAAGGTTACGGCTGGGCGGGTCAAGTAACGGGATTAATTCAAGATGTACCGTCAGCTGGAGAATTAATTCAGCGTATGGTTGTACAAGCGGAAAAAATCCGTTTAAAATGGGGTCAGTAATAATTAAAGGCAGGTAATAACTATGGAATATTCATACCCGTTATCGACGGACTGGACAACCGATGAAATGGTCGATGTCGTACGCTTTTTTGAAGTGGTGGAAATGGCTTACGAAAAAGGGGCAAAGCGTGAACTAGTCATGGCACGCTACAAACGATTTAAAGAAATTGTACCTTCCCAGGCGGAAGAAAAAACAATCTGCCGTGAATTCGAACAGGCAAGCTCTTATGTACCATACCGTGTCGTAAAGCTTGCAAAAGAATTAGCGGACGGGCAAATTGTGAGAATGTAATAAAAACGAAGCTGTGACAGAAGAAGTTCTTGGATAAGGCAAGGCATATAAAAAAATGTATCTTCTGTACAGTAAAGAGCAGCATTTTTCTCCACGAGGAAAATGCTGCTTTTAGTTTAATTTTAAGAATTTTTAAATTATTTTTAAATTGTTGGAATGTTTAGCAGTCTTTTGTACATATTAATAATAAATGGATGCAATTAACCTTTGATGACTTCATAAACAGGGAGAAGCTCATCAAATGTTTGTTCAGCCAATTGCAGAAATTGTTCTGCAGACATTTTAATTGCTTCATCTGCAGATATACGACGCCCAACAAGAAATTCTCCTTTTTTTACATCACGCAGGCGTATAAGGAGCTGTTCAAGCTTTTCGGTGCGCGCTTCTTTTAAAGAGATCGTATCTGGTTGCATATGATCGCCGGAAAGTACGTAATCATCGGATAAATCTTTAATCACTTGCATATTTTTCAGTAAGCGCTGTGCCATTTCCTCTTTTTTCGGCGCTTCATAAATCACTGCAACAACGATGAAAAGGTGCGTACCCCATAACCCAATCTGGAAATGCGGCAGAGCTTTATAACCACGCTTATAAGGAGCAAATGCAACCCAGGAATCTTTTGGCGGGTTTACAGTACGGCGGGCATGTTTCGCAACATGACCGAAAAACTCTTCACCTGTTTGTGCACTGAAATACCCTGTAAACGTTTCTGATAGTTCATTAAACTTCGGTCGGATAATTGTTGTTAAAGCTTCCATACGTTCATCTAGACCGTCAATATCAAATACTTGAAAGTCTTCTTTAGTCCATTTGACAATACTCATTTTTATAATTCCTTTCGATTTAATGTTTATTTTATTAATTTTTTGGGAAAAAATCTTGTAATAGAAACTTTATACCAATGGAAAACATTAAGGGTGAGGCTAGAAGTCTTAATGAATTACTCATATTATCCAGTTTGGTTAAAGTCTGAAAAATTATGATGAGGAAGTGATTTATTATGAAACAGATGATTAAGATTATACGCAAAGTTGATATTGAAAAGCAATACGAAGAGATTTTAATGTTGGAAATGGATTATGAACTAGCAACACTCTATGCGGCGATGAATGACAAAAATCAATCTGAAATTGATAAATCTAAAAAACGATTAACAGAAATTCAAGAGGAATTAAAGGGTTTACATGCATATGCGTAACAAAAAAACTTTTCCAAAATAAAAAATCACTTGCCGACGTAAGAAAGCAAGTGATTTTTTGTTATAATAAGGATACTTTAGAAATGCTCAACATTTTTACATATATATAAACTAGCGATTGTTGTCGGAAGGTGGATGAACGATGGATATAAGAAAACTGGATGAATTTGCAAAAGAAATAATTTTTGAAGCAGGAAAAAATATTCGAACAGCATTTTCCTATAATATTGAAATCGAAACAAAGTCGAATCCCAATGATTTAGTAACGAATATAGATCGGGAAACGGAATTATTTTTTATTGAAAAAATAAAGGCATTTAATCCGGACCATCGTATTTTAGGTGAAGAAGGAATGGGCGAAAAGGTTGACAATCTGGAAGGTGTTGTATGGATTATTGATCCAATTGACGGCACGATGAATTTTGTGAAGCAGCATCGTCATTTCATGATTACAATCGGTATTTATGTTGATGGTATCGGGGTATTAGGTTACATATTTGATGTAATGAGGGAAGATTTATTTAATGCAATTGCAGGTGTAGGGGCATGGTATAATGATTCTCCCCTGCGTAGATTGCAGCCGGTGAAAATCGAAGAGGCGGTAATCGGCATCAATGCAAACTGGGTTACGCCGAATAGTCGCATCAATCATGAAAAAATTATCGAACTTGTTCGTACGGTGCGCGGTACACGTTCTTACGGTTCGGCTGCTATGGAAATCGCCTTTGTTGTAAGCGGGAAGCTGGATGCCTATATGTCCATGCGCCTTGCACCTTGGGATATTGGCGGGGGAGTCATTATTGCAAAAGAAGTGGGGGCCATTGCGACAAACTTAGAAGGCAAAGATTTCGATTATTTATCGAAAGATACATTCCTAATCGCCAACCCTTCTATTCATCAGTTAATTTTGAATAAATATATTGAAGAAAAAAATAAATAAGTAGGTATGACAGAAGTAGAAATTAATCGGAGAAGATAAAAACTCTCTGTAAGAAATGGATATTTTATAAAATTGATTGAAATGGAGGGCGACTCCAGCGGGAATAGCGTGACGCCTGAGACTACAGGCGTCACGCCCGCGGAAAGCGTCCCGGAATGGAAATCAATTTTGAAGCACAGCAAAAAACCCCCATTTTTCTCGCAGAGAAAGATGGGGGTTTTGGATTATGTCACCGAAGTTTTTATTTCTATAGTAAACCTTGATCTCGGAATTTACGTTTTGTCTTAAATGCCATACCGAAAATTCCACACATAACGATAACACCTAAAATAACACCGATCCAGCCTGTTGTTTCATATTTTGGCCCTGTCATGAAAACAAGTGAAAATGCAAAACCAATACTAATCATTGAAAGAATCGCAGCTAATGCGTAAATAAACATTACAAATTTTGCTTTATTCATCGTTCATACCTCCATATACTTTTTATATGTGACAATAAATGTAATTAATTATTGTGAAAAGACATTTAATCTTTCATGTGCTATAATATCACAGTTAAACAATTGAAAAAAGAATATGGAGTGGAATAATGACAAATTTACGTCAAGATATTCGTAATATCGCAATTATTGCTCACGTTGACCATGGTAAAACAACGTTAGTAGACCAATTATTAAAACAATCAGGGACTTTCCGTTCAAACGAACGTGTTGAAGAACGTGCAATGGACTCTGGTGACATAGAGCGCGAACGTGGAATTACGATTTTAGCAAAAAATACTGCAGTAGATTATAACGGTACTCGTATCAACATCCTTGATACGCCTGGACACGCAGACTTCGGTGGAGAAGTAGAACGTATCTTAAAAATGGTGGATGGCGTTTGTTTAGTTGTCGATGCGTATGAGGGTTGTATGCCTCAAACACGTTTTGTATTAAAGAAAGCATTGGAACAACGTTTAACACCAATCGTTGTAGTAAACAAAGTAGATAAAGATTCAGCTCGTCCACTGGAAGTAGTAGATGAAGTTTTAGAATTATTAATCGAGCTAGGTGCAGATGAAGATCAATTAGAATTCCCAGTTGTTTATGCTTCTGGTGTAAATGGTACAGCATCTTTAGATCCAGACCCAGCAAATCAAGAAGAAAACATGACTTGCCTATTCGAGAAAATCATTGAAGCAATCCCAGCACCAATTGATAACTCAGAAGATCCATTACAATTCCAAGTAGCATTACTTGACTATAATGACTTCGTTGGTCGTATCGGTATCGGTCGTGTATTCCGCGGTAAAATTTCAGTAGGTCAACAAGTTTCTCTAATGAAATTAGACGGTACAGTGAAAAACTTCCGTGTAACAAAAATCTTTGGTTTCTTCGGTCTTAAGCGTGAAGAAATCGAAACAGCAATAGCTGGTGACTTAATCGCGGTTTCAGGAATGGAAGATATCAACGTAGGTGAAACAGTTTGTCCAGTTGACCACCAAGAAGCGTTAACACCATTACGTATTGATGAGCCAACATTACAAATGACATTCTTAGTAAACAACTCACCATTCGCAGGTCGCGAAGGGAAATGGGTAACTTCTCGTAAAATTGAAGAGCGTTTACTTGCACAATTACAAACAGACGTATCTTTACGTGTAGAAGATACAGAATCACCGGATGCATGGACAGTTTCTGGTCGTGGTGAGCTTCACTTATCGATCTTAATCGAAAATATGCGTCGTGAAGGTTATGAATTACAAGTTTCTAAACCACAAGTAATCATCCGTAACATCGATGGCGTTAAATCTGAGCCGATCGAACGCGTACAAATCGATGTACCTGAAGATTCAGTAGGTTCTATTATTGAATCAATCGGTACTCGTAAAGGTGAAATGCTAGATATGATTAACAACGGTTCTGGACAAGTACGTTTAATCTTTAACGTACCAGCACGTGGTTTAATCGGTTATACAACTGAGTTCATGTCAATTACAAAAGGTTTCGGTATGATGAACCATACATTCGATCACTACGCTCCAGTAGTAGCAGGTAAAGTTGGCGGCCGTCACCAAGGTGTATTAGTATCTATGGAAAACGGTAAAGCTACAACTTACGGTATGATGGGAGTAGAAGACCGTGGTACATTATTCATCGAGCCAGGTACTGAAGTATACGAAGGTATGATTGTTGGTGAAAATACACGTGATGCTGATATTACTGTTAACATTACAAAACAAAAACAAAAAACAAATATCCGTTCAGCGAATAAAGACCAAACGAATGTTATTAAAAAACCTCGTATTTTATCACTTGAAGAAGCATTAGAATACTTAGGTGATGACGAGTATTTAGAAGTAACTCCAGAATCAATTCGTTTACGTAAACAGATTCTTGATAAAGGTGAACGTGAACGTGTTGCTAAAAAGAAAAAGAACGCTGAGTTAGAAGCTTAATTGGCGTCATTAAGGAAAGGTTGAGTGATGTTGAATATTACGGCTGTGTTTGGTAGCTATTTAAATTTAGTATTACTGGCAACGGTATCTACAAATGAAAGTGATTACGTGTTTAATCGTATGTCTGGAATTACAAGATATTTATACGAAAATTTACCGAGCTACGAAATAGCTGGCTATGCAACATTCGTTCTTGTATTCCTTATGTCGGCAATTGTATACAAACTTGGTTTTGCAAAAAAACTTTCATTCGGCAGAAATGTCATCATCTATACTTTCCTGTTTATAGGGTGTATGGTGTTAACGTTTTTAGCTCTATTTTTACCGATGATTGAAGGTTTAATTGTAGCTGCGTTAATTCTGATCATTTATAAATCACGTTTATGGCGTGAAAAACGAGAAGAAGCGAAACAGCTAAGTTAATAGAGAGGGGGATGTGTTAATTTGGACACATTCCCTTCTTTTTTAAGTCGGTTTAATTGAAAACACTTTATTCGGAGCGTTATAATTCATAACTGGGGATAATAACTAAAATGGAGTAGAAAAAATGAACCTTACTAAAAAGCAAATTTTTATCATTGTTGGATTAGCGCTAATTATTATATCTTGCGTTATTTTTATACCTGCAGTATTATCGGCGAAAAATGAAGATAATGCAGCAGCGGAATTAAGTGAAATTTATAACGATCAATTTGTCGTTACAAAATCTACGGCACCTGCAATCGGTGATGATTTTGAAGTGACGGTCCAGTCTGAAACATCAAAAACAGTGTATGATTTTGAAGTAAAAGACGGTAAATATTTTGGCGAATATTTTGGTGAAAATGTAAACATGCAGGTGAATGAACTGATTCAACCAATCGTTGGGGAAGAGATATTAGTTATGTCGAATGTCTTCCAGGAAGGCTTGGAAGAACAGACAGCACTTGAAAATGTGAAAGCGGAAAAAGCTACTGTGCACTTATTAGTGGACGCTGAAGTTTCAGAAGCAACAGCACAGCAAATTGCAGATGCTGTAAAAGCACAATTCGGCGAAATACCAGTGACTGTTGAAGCGTATGTTGTTGATGAAGAGCGTGTTTTTGAAGGGGTAAAAACAGAAGTATTAAACTTCTTCCAGTTAAGCAAAATCAATGGAAAAAGCTTTGTCGACTTTAAATTCCACGAACAGTCTTTTGAATATTAATAAAAATGCGACGAGCTCTTTATGAGCCCGTCGCATTTTAAAATTCTTCATCAAATTTCGATGATGTTCGGAAAAAGCGGAATTTTCCTGTTGCTATTCGTTTACGGGTGTTCTCGGAAATACGTTCCGAACATGTTGGGCACATAAACGTATGGATTGGACGATTGCGTAATTTTTTTGCTAAAGGTAAATCGTTTGGTAGTTCATGTAGTGTATCGCAAATGACACATTTTACACGCATGACGAAATCCTCCTATTGAATACGAATCGCACGCACATTTTTTATTGGATTTTCAACATTTGAACCATCAGCAAATAGCACATGTACTGGTCCATCTTCTAAAAGTGGCTTTCCTTCTTGGCTGAATTTAAAAATGAAACTTTCAGCCTGCTGTAATGGAAATGCAAATTCCTCGTCTGTTGTACATTCAAAAACAACTTCATTTGCTCCATCAGCAAGTTCGGCATTTTTCAAAAATGGTTTGATTTCCATTCCGAATGTGCCCGTCATCATGCCTTTACGGTCAAATTTACGTTCTGTTTTCAATGTAGGCGGAAATACTGCACCTTCCATAATTTCACGCGACCAGTGTGCACCCATGTCACGTAAATATTTTTCGTTATTTTCTTCAACTTTTTCTGAAACAAAATATGTATTCAGATCCAGTTTACGATCATCAAAAATCCATACAGTAGGATCTAATGTTAGTTCAAATTTAACCGCGCCTTTAATTGGAATGATTGTTTCGGTCATTTGTAAGTCCCCCTTCACTATGTTCCTTCATAATTATAACGCGATTCCTCATAGAAAGAAATATAATTGAATTGAATGCAAAACATACAAAGACACTTGCATTTTTGAATGTAAAAAGATACACTTTACTAAGATAGAATCGAAGAAATATCATAGATGGGGGCGTCCTCATGGATACGAAAGCACAAGCTTCCTTTCAGGAAAAAGCATTAGAGCTGTTAACTGCGGATGCAGATAAAATTGCTCGATTAATTCGCGTACAAATGGATAATCTGACAATGCCATCTTGTCCGTTATATGAAGAAGTTTTAGATACACAAATGTTTGGTTTATCGCGTGAAATTGAATTTGCCGCGAGACTCGGGCTGATCGAACGTGAAAAAGGCAAGCAAATTCTTGATTCGTTAGAGAAAGAGCTTTCTTTATTACATGATGCGTATACAGACAAATAAAAGAAAACTCAAACGCTACATTGCGGTTTGAGTTTTTTTTTCAAAGATGAGGTTTATAACATGAAACAATATTTTAAAAATTATTTTCGCAATTTTGATTATGGGTTGATGTTCGTTTACATTTTGTTAATGTTATTTGGACTTGTCATGATCTACAGTTCGAGTATTTGGGTTTCTATTATTCAATATGATGCAAATCCGAACTTTTATTACAATCGGCAGCTCGTCAATATAATTTTAGCGCTGATTTTGTTTACGGTCGCTGTCATTACGCCATATAAAAGATTATCCAATAAATCTATATTAGGTCTTTTGCTGGCAATTATGTTTATACTAGAGTTATGGCTTTTAATAGCCGGCAAAAATGTTAATGGTTCCAGAAGTTGGATCAGCCTGTTCGGCCTTATGAATTTCCAGCCGTCAGAATTTGCCAAACTCTTTATTATTATTTTCTTTGCGGGAACTTTTTACCGTAAAAGTATGAACCGGGGTTCGATGCAGCTGTTAACATTTGATGATGTGTCGTATCCGTTGGGCATGTGGTTATTTATCGTACTTGTTGTCGGTTTTGAAACCGATCTCGGTGCACTAGTTATTATTGTAGCCATTGCACTTGTTGTTGTAATTACGAGCGGACTTAGAGGTAAGACGCTCGGCAGAATTTTTGGACTGCTTTCGGCTTTAGGGGTTGTCGGAATAATCGGGATTTTAATCTTTAAATGGGACACGGTTTTTAACGCAAGTCGAAGAGGCCGTATTACTTCCTTTATAGACCCTTTCAGTGATCCGCTTAATTCCGGTTATCATGTAGTCAACGGATATTATGCAATCGGAGCAGGAGGTTTGGAAGGTCGGGGGCTCGGGCAGTCGATTCAAAAGCTGGGGTATGTACCGGAACCGCAAACCGATTTCATTATGGCGATCATTGCCGAAGAGTTAGGGATTTTTGGTGTATCAATTGTTATTCTTGGTTTAGGCTTTATTGTGATGCGCGGTTATTATATCGCGATGTCAACAAAAGATCCGCTTGCACGAATGTTAGCGGCGGGCATTTCTACATGGATAGGATTACAGACTTTTATTAATTTAGGTGGATTATCGGGACTTATCCCGTTAACCGGAGTAACGTTACCTTTTATAAGCTATGGCGGTACTTCTATATTATTGCTCTCAGTGGCAATGGGGATACTTATTAATGTATCCACACATCACAAATTGGAAAAAAGAAAGTAATTGGGGGTTAAGGAGAAATGAAGTCGATTCAAAAGATTTTAGTTGCAAACCGAGGCGAAATTGCAATCCGTATTTTACGCGCCTGTAATGAGTTACATATTAAAACAGTGGCAATTTATTCTCGTGAAGATAGCGGATCTTATCACCGCTATAAAGCAGACGAGGCATATATCGTTGGCGTAGGTAAAAAACCGATTGATGCTTATTTGGATATTGAAGGCATCATTAAGATTGCGAAAGAGGCAAATGTGGATGCGATTCATCCTGGTTACGGTTTTTTATCGGAAAATGTTGATTTCGCGCGCCGTTGTGAAGAAGAAGGTATTCAATTTATTGGACCGACTTCTAAGCATCTTAATATGTTTGGCGATAAAGTTAAAGCGCGTGAACAGGCAGTTTCTGCGCAAATTCCGGTTATTCCGGGTACAGACGGTCCTGTAGTAAACTTGGAGGAAGTAGAACAGTTCAGTGAAACATACGGCTTCCCGATTATGATTAAAGCGGCTCTTGGTGGTGGCGGACGTGGAATGCGTTTAGTAAATTCCAAAGAAGAACTGCAATCGGCTTATGATCGTGCAAAATCTGAAGCAAAAGCGGCATTTGGCTCGGACGAAGTATATGTGGAGAAGGCGATTATTAAGCCGAAGCATATTGAAGTTCAAATTATCGGAGATACACACGGTAATATTGTGCATCTATATGAACGTGACTGTTCAATTCAACGACGTCACCAAAAGGTAGTGGAAATTGCACCTTCAAATTCTATTTCTGAACAGCTCCGCAATGAGATTTGTGATGCAGCTGTTAAGTTGATGAAAAATGTCGGCTATATTAATGCAGGTACTGTAGAATTTTTAGTTGCAGACAATCAGTTTTATTTCATTGAAGTAAATCCGCGTATTCAAGTTGAACATACGATTACAGAAATGATTACCGGACTTGATATTGTGCATGCACAAATTAAAGTAGCAGAAGGGCTTGACCTTCATTCGAAAGAGGTCGGAATTCCTGTACAGGACAAAATTCCGCTGTTCGGTTACGCGATTCAGTCTCGAGTAACAACGGAAGATCCTGCAAATGACTTTATGCCGGATACAGGGAAACTGATGGTATACCGTTCAAGTGGCGGTTTTGGTGTTCGTCTGGACGCAGGAAATGGTTTCCAGGGCGCTGTTGTAACACCATACTATGATTCCTTGCTTGTAAAAATTTCGACATGGGGAATGACGTTTGAAGAAGCCGCGGCAAAAATGGACCGTAACTTACGTGAGTTCCGTATTCGAGGTGTGAAAACGAATATCCCGTTTTTGGGTAATGTTGTAATACATGAAAAATTTATAAAAGGTGAGTTTGATACGAGCTTTATTGATACGACACCGGAATTGTTTGAATTCCCGGAACGTAAAGACCGTGGAACAAAACTATTAAACTATATTGGAAATGTCACATTAAATGGATTCCCGGGTGTTGAAAAACGTACAAAGCCGATTTTTGTACAGCCTGATAAGCCAAAAGTAGATATTCTAATTCCTTCACCAGAAGGTACAAAACAAATTCTTGATGCACGAGGTGCAGACGGACTTGTGAAATGGATTAAAGAGCAAGAAGATGTTTTACTGACAGACACGACATTCCGTGATGCCCATCAATCATTGCTTGCAACGCGTGTGCGTACGCAGGATATGCTTGAAATTGCAGACGAAACATCTCGTCTAATGCATGACTATTTCTCGCTTGAAATGTGGGGTGGGGCAACATTTGATGTTGCGTACCGTTTCTTAAGCGAAAATCCTTGGGACCGTTTGGAAAAACTTAGAAAGAAAATTCCGAATGTTCTGTTTCAAATGTTGTTACGCGGAGCGAATGCGGTAGGTTATACGAACTATCCGGATAATCTGATTCGTGAGTTCATTCAGGAATCTGCATCTTCAGGTGTGGACGTTTTCCGAATTTTCGACTCGCTTAACTGGATTAAAGGAATGGAAGTAGCAATCGATGAAGTGCGTAATAGCGGAAAAGTAGCGGAAGCGGCAATCTGTTACACAGGCGATATTTTAGATGACAGCCGCGCGAAATATACGGTTCAGTACTACAAAGATATGGCACGTGAACTAGAAGCGACGGGCGCTCATATTTTAGCAATTAAAGATATGGCGGGACTGCTTAAACCACAAGCTGCATATCGACTTATTTCCGAGCTTAAAGATGCGACTAGTTTGCCAATCCACCTGCATACACATGATACGAGCGGAAACGGCATTTACTTATATGCGAAGGCAATTGAAGCAGGTGTTGATATTATTGATACAGCACTAGGTTCAATGGCCGGTTTAACATCACAGCCAAGCGCCAATTCATTGTACTATGCAATGAAGGGTTCTGAGCGTACTGTACGGGCAGATATCGATAGCCTGGAAAAATTGTCTTACTACTGGGAAGATGTTCGCAAATATTATGTTGATTTCGAAAGCGGCATGAATGCACCACATTCTGAAATTTATGTACACGAAATGCCGGGCGGTCAATACAGTAACCTGCAGCAGCAAGCAAAAGCAGTCGGTTTAGGCGACCGTTGGGATGAAGTGAAGACAATGTATTCCCGTGTAAATCTAATGTTCGGTGATATTGTAAAAGTAACACCGTCATCAAAGGTAGTAGGGGATATGGCGTTATTCATGGTACAAAATGATTTAACGGAAGATAATATTGTTGAGCGTGGACAAACGATTGATTTCCCTGAATCTGTTATTGAATTTTTCCAAGGTTATTTAGGACAGCCGCATGGCGGATTCCCGGTGGAAATTCAGAAAGTTGTATTAAAGGATCGTACGCCTATTACAGTTCGTCCTGGAGAATTGTTGCCGCCGGTTGATTTCGATCAGCTGACAGCAGAATTAACTGAAAAGTGTGGACGAGCACCGTCTAAACAAGACGTTCTCGCATATGCGCTTTACCCGAAAGTATTTGAGCAATTTACTGATGCTGTGAATGCATTCGGCGATGTTTCTGTACTCGATACGCCTACATTCTTCTATGGATTGAAAATTGGTGAAGAAATTGAAGTAGAAATCGAAAAAGGAAAGACACTGATTGTTAAGCTTGTATCAATCGGTGAACCGCAGCATGATGGAACACGCATTATTTATTTTGAACTGAATGGCCAATCTCGTGAACTGGTAATTCAAGACTTAACGGTAGAAGTAGACGGCAGCATTGCACTGAAAGCCGATCCGTCAAACCCGAACCAAATCGGTGCAACAATGCCGGGTACTGTTCTAAAAGTCGTTGTTAATAAAGGAAGTACAGTAAAACGTGGCGAGCACTTATTAATTACTGAAGCGATGAAAATGGAAACAACAGTCCAAGCGCCAAAAGACGGTATTGTAAAAGAAATCTATGCAAAAGCAGGAGATGCAATTTCAACAGGCGATCTGCTTATTGAATTAGAATAGGATAAGTAACCTAGTCTAAATGAAAAGAGCCGGAAATTTTTAATTTAAAATTTCCGGCTCCTTATTTTATATTTACTTTATCGATGTGAGCTTTACAGTGGAACAACAAAAGGGAGAGTGCTAAGTGCATTCTCCCTTTTCTAGTAACTATAAACCTAATTAATTTATTTCGACCTTGAAACTAGCATAATCAAATAACATAATAAACCGAATAGAAGTGTAATTAATAACGAGTGCATTAATGAAACGAATAAGTGAAGTTTTAACAGGACTACAAGCATGCCGGCAATCACTTGTAAAATTACAAGTGAAAGAGCGATTGTCCAGCCCCAGAAAATAATCCGCTCTTTTTTGTAGTTTCTGATAACATGGATAGCAATATAGGCAATCCAAATTACGAAGATTAACACTGCAAAACGGTGCCCCATCTGAACCCACTCATACATATTGTACGGTATCGTCATTGGTTGATCGTTACGGCAGAACGGCCAATCTGGACAGACTAGACTAGCATCGGTATGACGTACAAGAGCCCCGCTATAAACAACTATATATGAATATAAAGTAACGCAAATAGTATGTATTTTTAATTTCCTGCTCATGTACAATCGATCGGCATCAAACTTTTTGTCGACTTCAAATACAATCAAGGTAAGCAGCAGTACAGCCGCAAATGAGATTAATGAAATCCCGAAATGTAACGCTAAAATAAAGTCACCTTGTCCCCATAATACTTGGGCAGCCCCAATAAGTGCCTGAAGAGCAAGGAAGAACAGTGCTAAAAACCCTAAAAGCTTAACTTCACGAATATGGCCTAGTGCGCGCCATGTCCAAATAACAAGAATTAGGATAAAAATGGATACTGATCCTGTTACAAGACGGTGAGAAAATTCAATTAATACTTCTGTTGTAATTTCTTTCGGTATTAATGAACCGTTGCAGTCCGGCCAGTTTCTTCCACAGCCCAAACCGCTATCGGTCTTTGTAACAAGTGCTCCACCTTGAAGGATGAGCAACATGCCGAGGGTAGACAAAACAGCAAACCATTTTAGAAATTTGTAATATTTTTGATGCATAAAATGAGCTCACCTACTTTAATTTTCGCTTCGCTACAAAGAGCGTCTCTAATTTTAGATAATAGCGAAAATAACTGAAAAATACAACCATAATAGGGATTCGGTTGTAAACGCAACCATTTTTTCACAAATTGTTCATAAATTCGTCTTCTTGCATTCACAAATATTGGCAAAAAATACATTACTATATAGTTGTTGATAAAGATTTCTGCATGTTTCGTCAAGTTTGTCGTGAAGTAGTTTGAAATTTCATGAAACGTCTAGAAATCCTATCCAAATTTAGATATAGTTATGGTAACGGAATATGCTTACAAATTTGAAAGGAGAAGTAAGTTATTGGACCTTTTTGCCAAAACCCCGTCGAACTATAGATATTTTTAGCACAATTACTCTTTAAGTTTTCTTGCACTTATAAAGATAGGAATCTGTACTTCACATTACTGAAGACTTAAAGAAGAATCGAAGTTTTCTAGATATTTTGCTTATTTTTCTAGCAAAATAGTATAAACTAGAATTTAGCAGTAAAATGGGATATAAGTAAAAATGTCTCAGTAATTTCAAAATCCTACTTATTGCGTAAGCGGATTTTTGTAACCGATAGCAGTGACTGCTGTCAGCATGTGAGGACTTATAAATTTCTGAACCGTATCATTTAAGTGAAACTTTACTCAAATATATTAGAATTTTTCCAATCGAATCTGTATTTGACTTAACACGATTAGAAGAACAGGAGACTAAACAATATTTGAGTATAAAGGGAAGCAGCAAGTAGTGGGCGGCTAAAAGATCGGGATTCTTTCCAGTACAGTATTGCACTGTACAAGAATTCACATAGACATAACCGCAGTCATGGTTACACATGAAAATACAACAAAGAAAGAGGGGTTTATTAAGCTATGATGAAAGGGCTTAAAAAATGGCGTTTATTCTCGTTATTAACAGTAATGACAGTATTCCTTTCAGCATGTGGTGAAGAGTATATCTCGACGCTTCGTCCATCTGGTCAAGTCGGTAAAGAGCAATTAAACATCTTATATTTATCCATAGCTATTATGGCATTAGTCGTTATTGTCGTATCGACAATTTATTTAGTTGCTTTCTTTAAATTCCGCCGTTCAAAAGTTGGCGAAGACCATATGCCGAAGCAAGTGGAAGGCAGCCATACTTTAGAGGTGATTTGGACAGTTATTCCAATTATTTTATTATTAGTCTTAGCTGTTCCAACGCTGCACTATACGTATAAATTTTCGAATGTTGCTGCAATGGACGAAGTAGACGAAAGCGGTAACAATACTGCACTTACAGTAAATGTTACGGCAAAGTTATACTGGTGGGAATTTGAATATCCAAACCAAGGAATTATTACAGCACAGGAACTGGTTGTTCCAACTGATGAAAAAGTATACTTCAACTTAATCGCATCTGATGTAAAGCACTCATTCTGGATTCCGGCTATTGGCGGAAAGATGGATACAAACGTTGATGGCATTAACAAATTCTATTTACAGTTTGATAGAGAATCAGCCGGTTTAAACGATGGTGAAGGCGTATTCTATGGTAAATGTGCGGAGTTATGCGGTCCTTCACATGCTTTAATGGACTTCAAAGTAAAAGCACTTGAGCCGGAAGCATTCAACGCATGGGTTACAGCAATGCAGGCTACTGAAGGTGCCACAGCAGATAAAGAGTCATCTAATTTAGGTGAAGCAACATTTGCCAACTCTTGCTTAGGATGTCACGCAGTGTCCGGAGTTGCAGGCAATGGATTAGGTCCTAACTTAACAACTTTCGGCGACCGTAACCGTGTTGCTGGTTACATGGAACATACAGTAGAAAATACGGCAGACTGGATTTATGAACCTTCTAAATACAAACCAGGAAATACGATGCCGGATAAACTTGTGACAGAAGAGGAAGCACAAGCAATCGCTGACTATTTAATGTCATTATCAGTTGAAAAGTAATATTTACATTAGAGAGAAACATTGAAGGAGGTTAAAGGTGTGAGCTCTGTTACACAGAAAAAGGGCTTTGGAGCACATGTATGGGACTATTTAACAACGGTCGATCATAAAAAGATCGCAATCATGTATTTAGCAGCCGGTACTCTGTTCTTCGCAATTGCAGGATTTGAAGCGTTACTGATGCGTATCCAATTAATGTTCCCTGAAAGTACATTCATTTCTGCAGGCCTATTTAACGAACTATTAACAATGCACGGCACAACGATGCTATTCTTAGCAGCAACACCAATAATATTTGCCTTTATGAATGCGGTCGTACCACTTCAAATTGGAGCGCGTGACGTTGCATTCCCGTTCTTAAACTCATTAGGATTTTGGCTATTCTTTATTGGTGCAGTATTCCTTCACCTTTCATTCTTTTTAGGTGGAGCACCTGATGCAGGTTGGACTTCTTATGCATCATTATCTTTATATTCACCGGGCCACGGTATTGACTTCTATATTCTTGGTCTGCAAATTTCGGGTGCAGGTACGTTAATTTCAGGTATTAACTTCATCGTAACAATCATTACGATGCGAGCACCTGGTATGACGTTCATGCGTATGCCTTTATTCACTTGGACGACTTTAGTAGCAAGTTCACTAATTTTATTCGCATTCCCTCCACTTACTGGCGGATTGTTCTTAATGTTAGTTGACCGTATGTTTGGGGCAAACTTCTTTGATCATACAATGGGTGGTAATACAATTATTTGGGAGCACTTATTCTGGATTTTCGGTCACCCTGAAGTATACATCTTAGTACTGCCGGCATTCGGTTTATTCTCGGAAATTATTCCGGTTTTCGCTCGTAAACGTTTATTCGGATACTCATCAATGGTATTCGCTACAATTTTAATCGGTTTCTTAGGGTTCATGGTATGGGCCCACCACATGTTCACAGTTGGTTTAGGTGCTACTGCGAACGCCATTTTCGCTGTTGCTACAATGGCGATCGCTGTTCCGACTGGGATGAAAGTCTTCAACTGGATCCTTACAATTTGGGGTGGTTCGATTAAAGTAACGGTACCGATGCTGTATGCACTTGGATTTATTCCTTCATTCGTTGCTGGTGGGGTTACAGGGGTAATGCAGGCAACTGCCCCACTTGACTATCAGCTGCATGATTCATACTTTATCGTAGCGCACTTCCACTACGTAATCGTAGGTGGTATCGTAACAGGTTTATTCGGTTCAGCGCATTTCTACTGGCCAATTATGTTTAACCGTGCATTAAATCCTAAACTGGGAATGATTACTTTCTGGATGTTCTTTATCGGATTCCACTTAACGTTCTTCATCCAGCATTTCTTAGGATTAATGGGTATGCCACGTCGTGTATTCACTTACATGGAAGGTCAAGGTTGGGATTTATTCAACTTTATCTCGTCAATCGGTGCTATTATGATGGGAATCGGGGTAGTATTATTAGTAATTGATGCAATATTATCGATTAAATCAGAACCGGTTAACCGCCGTGATTACTGGGGCGATGGTCGTTCACTTGAGTGGGCGCTTGAAACACCGCTGCCATTCTATAACTTTAAACAAACACCACTAATTCGTGGTTATGATCCTTATTGGATTGAAAAAGAAGAAGGCAACAAAGAAGGTATGGTTTATGCTGAGCCGTTAGGTGAAATCCATATGCCAAATAATTCAATTCTGCCATTTATTATGTCAATCGGAATGATGATTGCCGCATTTGGTGCTCTATACAGCCCGTGGGGAGATCAAGTTCAGGCTGGTACAGCGACAGGAACAACACCTGCCATTTCTTTAGCATTGATTATTGGTGGTCTAGGATTAACAATTGCATGTATGATCATCCGATCGTTCAAAGACGATTTAGGATTCCACGTAACAGTTTCTGAAATTGAACAGGTGGAAGCGGATTTAGCTCACTACCGTGCAACAGGTAATAAAGGGGGTAACAAGTAATGGATCTTAATCAAAAATTTACTCCACAAACTTGGCCGAAACACCCTGAACAAGCTACTTTAGAAGGGAAAAACAAGTTAGTTGGACTTTGGATTTTCCTGGCATCGGATACAGTATTATTCGCGAGTGTATTTGCTACATATATCGCGCTTAAAGATAGCGGTCCGGCAGGGATGGAATTCTCGGCAAAGGAACTTTATGAATTACCGTTGGCGTTTGTAATGACAATGTTATTATTAACATCTTCATTAACTTCTGTATATGCGATGTACCATATGAGAAACTTTAACTATTCCGGTGTTCGTACATGGATGGGGATTACAGTTTTATTAGGGTTAGGCTTCCTTGCATTGGAAATCTATGAATTCCAGCACTATATACACATCGGGTTTGGTTATACACAATCGGCGTTCTCTTCTGCGTTCTTTACGCTCGTAGGGATGCACGGTTTGCATGTTATTATCGGTTTAGTTTGGATTACGGGATTAATCATCCGCAATAGTAGCCGTGGATTGAACCTATACAACGCACCGAAGTTCTTTGCAGCTTCACTGTATTGGCACTTCATTGACGTTGTATGGGTATTCATTTTCACAGTAGTCTATCTGATGGGAGTGGTTGGATAAAATGGGACACGAAACTCATGTAGAAGTACGTACTCAGGCACAATTCGAATATGACAGAGAACATGCCAAAGCGCATATGCGTAAACAAGTAGTAAACTTTGCGATCATGATTTTCCTGACTTTTATCGCATTTGCCGCTGTACTGGCTGACTTTGCTCCAACATTTATCATTCCGATTATTTTATTATTGGCTGGAGTACAAGTAGTACTGCAACTTTATGCTTTTATGCACTTGGAAGATCGCACAACACATATGGTTGGTGTAATTGAGTTCTTCATCTGGAGTGCAGCCTTCATCGCGTTCACGTTCTTCCTGGCGTTTACGACAATTATTTGGTGGGGGAATTAAACGCATAACAATTGACGTCCTTAGCAAATGCTGGGGACGTTTTTTGTTTATAGGTATGTTTGCAAAGTGAGCTATATAGTTACATAAGAAATTTGGGAGTTTGAGCGGAAGGTGCAGACTCCTGAGAATCAGCAAATTTAAATTTATGACGAAAGCAAAAGACACAAGCGCCTAGCGGAAAATCCACTTAATAGGGACGAGTCCCAATGCCCACGGAAAGCGTCCACCCACCATGACAATTAACCTTCTTAATTAGATGGAAAGGTTGACTTAGCTTCATATTAAATAATGTACGGTCTAACCTATATGTAAAATACATGTTTGATTCAAGCAATTGTCATAGTTCTTTCATTGATGTTGGAGAAATTGCCATCTATAATAAAATTACTGATGTTTAAAGGAGCATGGTCATATGCCAATAAGTATATTCGGTTTTCAAGCATTATGGAGCCCATATTTATTCGGGTGTTTACTATTTGTAACGGCTTTCTATTTTTTACTGACTGTTACATGGCGAGATAAGTTTAAATTGAGTGAACCGTTAAAGAAAAGTGAAGCAGCTTATTTTGTACTGGGAATTATTTCTTTTTATATAATTAAAGGATCTCCAATTGATTTGCTTGGTCATATTATGTTTACGATGCATATGACGCAAATGGCATTTTTATTATTATTAGTGCCGATATTCTTTATTAAAGGAATTCCTTGGTGGGTTTGGAAAGTGGTTGTGGAAGCACCTGTTATGCGGACAATTTTTAAAATTTTTACAAAACCGCTCGTTTCGATTATCGTCTTTATTGGCTTATTTTCGGTATATCATTTACCATCTGTATTTGACACGATTAAATTAAACGAAATATACCACCTGGCTTATACAGCGATTTTGTTTATTTCAGCTATTTTTATGTACTGGCCATTATTGAATAATGTTGATGGACAGCATGAAATGAAGAATATGACTAAATTGGCGTATATTGCCTCGAATGCAGTGTTAATAACACCAGCCTGTGCGCTTATTATATTTGCTTCGAGCCCAATGTACGGTACATACAGTGATAGTGACATGTGGCTGAAGGCGATGGAATTATGTGTTCCTTCCACTACATTATCAGGACTTACATTATCTGGTCCGGAGTTGTTCTCAAGTATGGATTTATTGAGCGATCAGCAGGTTGGCGGAGTATTGATGAAAATTATTCAGGAAATTATATTTGGCGTTATCTTATTTAAAATTTTCCGTAAGTGGTGGAATACAGAGCGTTCAAATCAGCAGGAAATTACAGATAATGCTTTAAAAGAGTTTCAAAATAGAACACAGTACTAATAAGATGTTAAACTGTGTACAAATGGAGCAATCAACATAGTAATGTTGTTCATATTGATAGATTAAGTAAGAATGGAGATTTGAAAATGAATTTACCTATATTACCCACTATAAGCACGACGTTTATTGTCCTTAGTGCAGTGCTCGTAGCAATTGGCTGGGTATTGATCGCGAAGAAAAATGTGGAAGCACATAGAAAAGTAATGTTGGCAGCGGGTGTTTCGGCACTGGCATTCTTTATCATTTATGTATCACGAACTGTGTTCATTGGTAATACGGCCTTCGGTGGACCGGATGAGCTGAAAATATATTACACAGTCTTTTTAGTTTTCCATATTACATTAGCAACAGTTGGGGCAGTATTCGGTCTGACTAGTATAATTTCTGGTCTTAAATCAAAGCTGAAATTACACCGCAAAATTGGTGCGATTACAAGTATTATTTGGTTCTTCGTAGCGATTACTGGGGTTATTGTATATTCACTGCTTTATGTTATTTATGAAGGCGGCGAAACGACGTCTGTCTTTAAAGCAATTTTAGGATTTTAAATTTGAAGGCTTCCTATATTTAGATATAGGGAGCTTTTTTGGCAAATAAAAAAAGCTGGGTTGGGTTGCCAGCTTTTAAAGGGATTAAATACCGTATGCTGATAGCTCTCTGCGAACATCTGCCAGTACTTTTTCACACTCTTTTACAAGATGTCCCGGGAATACCTCATCTGTGTATTCAACACCGTGTGGATAATAGTATTTTCCAATTGCAGGTTTGTTGATATTTAAAGTTGCATTATGTGCACCTACATCACCCGATACTGCATTACAAAAAACACGTAAATAAAAACGACCTTCACGTACATCATAGCAGCGGTCAAATGTCATTCGGTCATAGTCCCAGGCACCGTGGCACTCTAAACCGAATTTGCCCATTACTGTCGTTAAAACTTCTTGATCAACTTTAACATGTTCGAGTTGTGTGTTTTCAAAATACATTTCTTTATCCTCCCTTTGCCTATCGTACATAAGTTTACGGTCAATTCTAATAATAGAACAAAATGGTAATTGATGCAATGACAACATTGTGTCATAGTGTCCAAAATTGGTATAATTATACTACCCAAAATAATGGTGGAGGATTTTAATGAAAGTTTTATTTCGCATATTAATTATTGCAACTTGCATCGGGATTGTTCTTTATTATTCAAATGAAGAATCCTCTCAAACCGAATTATTGGAAGGCCCGCCAAGCATTACGAAACCTGTAGTCGAACTGGAACCTTCCATGCCGACTGAACAGTTTCTTCCGCGACCAGCTACCGGTATTTCTACACTAATAGGGAAAACATCGAAGGAAGTATTGGAAAAATATAGTACTCCGAAGCGAATCGATCCAACGGAATATGGATACGAATGGTGGATTTACGAGACAGACAATGGGCTGTTAATGGTCGGTATGAAGGAAGATCGAGTAAATCAGATTTATACAAATAATGGTGAATTTGATATCACACCGTTTGTAATCGGTGAGCCATTGGACGATATTTATCGTACGACAGTATTGGGGCAGGAAATAACAGTTGAACTCGAGGAGAATATTTATATATTTGCAATGAATGAACAAGATTTACATGATCGCATTCTAGTAAAATATGATAATCTGTATGCGCAATTATACATAGATCACGAAACGAATCAATTATACAGTGTCCGTTTCCTCGATGGGGAAACACTCGTATTACATAAGCCGTATGAAATGCAATTTATAGGAGAGCTCTTTGAAGCAAGTACCCCTTCCAGCTATATGCAAATTGATATTAATTTGGCGAACCGGAGACAATTGACGGATTTGGCAAACTCCTTGCGTGTGCAATTTGGATTGCCTGCTTTACTCCCGTCTGATACGCTCGCTTCCTTGGCGGATTATAATAGTGAACATATGTTTATAGGGATGATGGATTCTCAAGTGACAGATGATGAATATAAGATTGAAGACCAGTTGAATGAAATGCGGCAGGTCTATGAGCAGCATGGTGTCAATGTGGCAACAAATTATAAAGATGCCATTGAGGTGATTCATGGCTGGATGAACTCGAAAGAACATCGCACATTGCTTACGGATGAAGAATTTACGCATATCGGTTCTGGAGCATTTATGAATTACTATACACAGCTGTATGTGAAACAAAAATAAAAATAAATAAAAATTAAACGCTGCGATATGTAGCGTTTTTTTTTTGTCTTCATAAAGTATGGTAAGGAGTGAAACCGTGCAAATTGGAGAATTGATTAAAGATTGGCCGTGCACTATGAAGGGCTCCATTAGAGTGGAAATAAAACGAGTGGAAGACGATGCGAATCTTATTTTGCCTGGAGATGCTTTTATCGCCAGAAAGGGAAATAAGTCGAGTGGTATTTCGTATATTGATAGCGCTTTGGAGAAGGGCGCAGCAGCAATTGTAGTAGATGATGAAAATTACTTTAATGAAGCCGATTTACCTGTACCGATTATTTGGGTACCGAATTGTTTGAGTTTTATCGCCTATGCGAGTGCAAAAATTTATAATTTCCCCGCAGAAGCATTGACCGTGATTGCGGTAACAGGCACAAACGGCAAAACAACTGTTACGCATTTTATCGGACAAATTCTAAACCAGTTAGATAAGCGCACTATGGTAATCGGTACGAACGGTGTTTTTATCGACCAGGAAAAATGTTATCCGGAAATGGAAGCATTGACAACATTACAGGCGAAAAATATTCAATTTTTGTTTAAAGAAGCAATCCGTCTTGATGTACCTTACGTTGTTCTGGAAGCTTCGTCCATTGGTCTGGAAAAGCACCGTCTGGATCATTGTGATATTGATATCGGTATTTTCTTGAATGTGACAGAAGATCACATTGAAGACCATGGTAGTTTTGAACGCTACAAACTATCCAAACAGATTTTATCGACCTTGGCGAAAAAAAATATTATAAACAGTGATGACAGTGTTTGTCGTTCCATAGGTTTGGCGACGAAAGGCAAGCGTATTTTTTTCGGCAAGGGGAGCCATGTCGACTACTTTTTCCAAACGCTAGTTGACGGACCAGCATCAACAACTTGTTGTATTCAGCATAAGAAAGAGAAGCATATAGTGAACATTCCGTTAGTGGGGGACTATCAATGCAGCAATGTGCTTGCAGCGATAAGCTGTGTGGCACAGCTTGATTTTCCGTTAATTAACATATGCAAAGCAATCGGAAATTTAGAATTGCCTGAAGGGCGGTTTGAGCATGTGCAAAATCAGTTAGGCTTATCGATCGTTGTCGATTATGCCCATACACCGGATGCGATGAAAATGATTTTGCAAACATTAAAAAAACATACAAAGCGCAGGCTAATTGTCATGTTTAGCTGCGGTGGTAACCGAGACAAGGCAAAACGACCGAAAATGGGAATGATCGCATCGATATATGCGGATTATATTATTTTAACGACAGATAATGCGCGCAGTGAAAGTCCGCAACAGATCAATAAGCAGATTCGTGAAGGCTTTTCTTCTTCACAGGAGTATATTGAGTGTCTCAACCGAAAAGAAGCGATTGAACATGCACTTAATTATGCGGAAGAAGGCGATACAATCGTACTGCTAGGAAAAGGTCATGAAAAAACACAGCAAATTGGAGACAAACAAAAATACTTTTCCGATTTAGTATTTGTTCGGGAGATGGTGAGGCAATTGGAAAAACGTCGGTTGAACAATCATTGATTTTCCCTTCAATTCTGTTATGATAAAGTGAGATTGGAGGAATAAACAATGCTCATGACTTCTGATTGGGTTTTTATTTTAGATGAGGTCGATGAATTAAATGCGATGATCCTTTCCTCTGAGCAAGCCGAAAACCTTCGTCTTGCGAAAAAGGCAGTCTACGAGGATGCGGAATTAAGCGCACAAATTATGGCCTTTCAACGATTAAAAGACCAATATGAGGATGTACAACGCTTTGGCAAATATCATCCTGATTACAATATAATTATGAAAAAAATTCGAACAGAAAAGCGTCTGATCGATATGAATGAACAAATTGCGGCACTTAAGGTGGCGGAGAATGAATTTCAGGATTTACTTGATGAAATCAGCCTGCTCATCGGCCATTCTGTTTCGGAAGCTGTAAAAGTTCCGGTAAGCAACCCGTTTTTTGCAAGCAGCTCTTCTTGTGGCAGCGGATGCGGTACAGGCGGCGGTTGTTCGTGTTCAGCTTAATGTAATAAAAAAGCTCCCGGAAATTTCGGGAGCTTTTCTTGTTATTGCGATACTTTTTGAATGAGTACTTCTGCGATATCCGGACGGTTTGTCACGATTCCCATTGCCCCTTGTCGGATGACACGGTTCATTGTTACGAGATCATCAATGTCGCTGTAAATCGTCGGTACATTAAGTTCCGATAAAAACTTGACAAAGCGCGGTGAATCATAATTGAAAACACCTTGTTTTAATGGAACGATGAACAAATCTACTTTTGGGTGATACAAATGACCGAATTGACTTGTGAATGAAGTCATCGCCTTTTTAATGTCGCCTTCACCGGCACCAAGAGCGATACGGTTTTGTGCATATAAGTTGAAGCGGTCGATTTGTTCGCTATACGGACTTGTAACGATGACCTGGAATTGAATATTCAATTCTTCGATTAATCGCCATAGTTTAGAAGGCATTAAACTACCTTCATATGTGTCTGGGCTATCTTGAATGTTTACGATAAATAGTTTATCCGGATAAGTTTCGATTAATTGGCGTAATGTCACGGCCAGTATATGCTGTTCTCTGTATGGGAAAGCACCTTCTAAATCTTCAAAGTTATAGCCGATATTGAGTTCTTTTAATTGTTCAAATGTAAAGTCTTTAATAAAGCCAGAGCCATTTGTTGTGCGGTCTACCGTTGCATCATGAAAAGCGATAATTTCTTCATCTTTTGAAAGGCGGACACTTACTGTAAAGCCATCCACACCGATTTCCGCTGCTCGTTCAAAAGCAAGTAACGAATGTTCAGGTGCCAGACCCGCGCCTCCATGTTGTGCGATAATAATTGGACGTTCAAATTGTAATGCTTCTTTTGATTCACGTTTTTGCGGCTTTGAAATCGCTTTTGTTCCTGCCCATGCCGCCGCACTAGCCGCCGCGATTGCTAAAGCTACTTTTGTTTTCTTACCCATTAAATTCGTCCTCCTCTAACCGTACATTGTTTCGTTGAAAGCTATGTGCAATAAATGAGTTTTGAAAGCTTAAAATAGTATGAAGTGTATATCTCACTCTACTATTTTCCATTATAACGGAAAAGAAGTGGAACTGTCTAAACTCTGTTGCTAACAATTTGCACATTTGGTATGCTTTTAGTGAAAAAGACGGCATGAAACTGAGGAAATTTACAGGAATTTGTTGCATGATTTAGCTGAATATAAATTTTTTTATGAAGAAACGGGGAGTTTTCCATGAATGAAAGACAAGGTTTAATTATATACGTTCATCAATTAAAACATGCGAAGTCGTTAAGAAAGTATGGTCACGTAAATTTCATCTCCAGGAGATTAAAATATGTTGTGATTTATTGTAATCGAGACGAGATCGAAACATTGAAAAATAAAATACAACGCCTTCCATTTGTGAAAGACGTTGTTGAATCATACCGTCCATTTGTTAAAAATGAATTTGAAAATGCAAAGCCGGATAAAGCAAAAGAGTATGATTATAAAATAGGTTTATAATTTTTACTTATTGCATCGGTGGTATGTAACGATTTAATCTCAAAATACCAATTAAGTATTGATAATATTGATTTTTTTCCGAAAAAACAGATGAGTGTTTAATTTCAAGAATGTTTTCTTGCTGCTTAACATCTTGAATCGTTTGTTTAAATATCTCAATTCGCTTTGACAGTTTTTCCTCGCTATATGGAATCCCTTCGCGGCAAATATATATTGGCATGAATTTGCTTTCACCTGATGGTTTAAAAGCCACGGCTATTGAAGCGACTGAATTGCCATCATGAGTTGCAGTGAAAATAAATGCGTTATGGAATCGATGCTCATTTGTTTTGACCAGTTCGCAAAGCTCATATATATCGCCATAGCCTTGACCGAGTTCGATAAATTGTTGAATCATTTTTTTAGCACATCCTTTCTTTATAATAGTAACATGATGCAGGAGGTCAGGCACTTGAAAATTGCCGTTAGTATTTTTTCATTTTTAACGATACTAATCGGAACTATACTTTTTATGCAGTTCCAAGTTTATTCGGATAAAGTGGACTCGACTGAAAAAGGCTATCGTTATTCTCAGGAAATTGAAATCGTGTATCATGGCGAAAGCTTGGACATTCGCCAGCATTTCAAAAATTTGCCGAATGAGGAACTGACGATTGAATGGCCGAAAGCATCCATTAATCCTGATTGTTTTATAGAAAATGAACATAGCTGTGCACGTTTAAGTGAAGATTCCAATAAGTTTGAAGCCGGAGAAACACGGGCACAATCGATTTCCTATGTCATTCCATTAAAGAACGGCTTACAGTCTCGTAAGCTTATGAAAAATGTCTTTGCTACATTAAAAAACGGTGATGTTCAGTTCTCTACGGTGCATATTTCCACTGAAAAAGAAGTGAAAGGGCAGTGGGTAACAGGTTTGCCGTTAATCGGTGAGCAAAATTTGTCACTTGTCAACTATTCAATGTTTAGTGGGGAAGGCGCGGTGAAAGATCTGTTTTGGCAAGATGGGGACTTTGCGCTGCAAAATGAAGCGGGCGTTGTTTCCATTTATTCAAGAACCCCATTAAAAACAGCATTTTATGAAAAGCTTGAAAAAGTCAACTTTTTAAGCGATGAACATCTTGCAATCATTAACGGTACAAATATAGATGGGATCGATGGGTTCCGTATGCTTTTTGTGCCTAATGTAACGGTGGCGAAAGTGCAGCGGAATGTCCTGATTTCACAACTGGAAGAATCCTATGATTTTGGTGACAGTCCGTATTGGCTGAAAGAATTAATGGCATCATTTTTGACGGGTACGGTATTTGGTGGCGAGAAAACAAAAGAAGTCACTGCAACAATTACAGCCCAACTAACGGATGTGCAACTGACGGATTGGCGAGAACGTTTACGGGCATTGGAAGGTAAAAAGATCAGTGGAGAACTGCTCGACAAGGAGCTGTCTGAAGTATTGGGAGCTTCTACGAAATATATTTCAATGAATGCACAATCAGAAAAGTCCTATCCGTTTTTATATAATGACTCACGGAATCTTTACGTCAATTCGGAAAAGCAGCCTGCCGTTCAAGTTGTATTAAAGGATGGCGAAGTATTGTACGGGGCAGATTTGCTGCTGGAATCGATCGGTTATGATGTAAGTATAGGAAAACATGGGTATTATGCAGTAAGTGAAACGCGTGAATTCAGATTCCCAAATGAACCTGGTTTTTATGTATTTAATCAGCGACGCTATGATACGGCATCTTTACCGGTTAAACAAGTTGCGGGCCAATATTTCATTGAAGAATCATGGTTAAAGCGTTTGTTTATAGTTGAAATTGAAAAGACGGAAGACCGAATTAATATTTCGGCTCCTTAAAAAAATTACGAACACGATGTAGTAGGAAAGTTTGGTGAAAATCATGCGCGTTGTTGCAGGAGATAGAAAAGGGATGCCTTTAAAGGCGATTACAGGAAATACAACACGACCGACAACAGATAAAGTAAAGGAATCCATTTTTAATATGATTGGGCCATTCTTTAATGGTGGTTTGGCGGTTGATTTATTTGCCGGGAGTGGCGGGCTAGGGATCGAAACACTAAGTCGCGGTGCAGATCATGCGCTGTTTATCGAGAAAGATGCCCGTGCTTTTCAAGTGCTTCAGGAAAATATAAAAAAATGCCGTTATGGGGATGTATCTGAACTTTTCCGGACAGATGCGACGCGTGCGGTGAAGGCTTTATTAAAAAGAGATATTGTCATTGACTATTTATTTCTGGATCCGCCTTATCACAAAAAAGAATATTATGATTTAGTCGAAACACTTGTTGAAGGCGGGAAGCTGGCGGATGACGCAATTATTATGTGCGAACATTCAACTGAAGTCACATTGCCGGAAAACTACGGCCGCTTTAACCTAGTAAGACAAGAAGAATACGGCAGTACGATCATTTCAATTTATCGTCATGAAGAGGAAGAGGGAGAAACCGTTTGACAGAAAAAATCGCAGTAGTACCTGGAAGTTTTGATCCGATTACGAATGGTCATATTGATATCATTCGTCGGGCAGCCGATGTTTTTGACACAGTATATGTCGCAGTATTAAATAACTCAGCTAAAAAACCATTGTTTACAATTGAAGAGCGAACAGCCTTAATTAAAGAAGTGACAAAAGATTTGCCGAATATTCAAATCGAAACTTCTTCGGGACTGCTGATCGATTATGCCCGTGAAAAGAAAGCGAAAGCCATTGTACGTGGTTTACGCGCAGTTTCCGACTTTGAATATGAAATGCAGATTACTTCGATGAACCGAGTGCTTGATGAAAATATTGAAACATTTTTCATCATGTCAAAAAATCAGTATTCATTCTTAAGTTCAAGCATCGTTAAAGAAGTAGCCAAATACGGCGGAAAAGTAAGTGAACTCGTACCAGCTCATGTTGAAAAAGCACTAAACGAAAAATTTGCCAAATAAAGAAGAGCTTCTGTGAAGGATAACGCCCTTACACAGAAGCTCTTTTCTGTATTCACACTGGAACTGTACCCGTAACAAAGCGTCTGGCCGTAACGGTAATTAACGGACTTCATTAAAATACTTATTCTACAAAAACAGCAGGAAAAATAATATTGGAATGACGATGCTGTAAACAACACGTGTGAAAATATATGGCCGAATCGCAATATTGGCAGATCGGGCAATTACGATTACTTGCAGGTGAATACTTAAACTCTGAGTTGTCAAAAATACGACAGTGAAAAATATGAGCATGTCGCCATATAGTTGCTGGTGAAGCAAATGTAACCCGTTCGTCACTTCAAGAAAGCTGGCAATTCCAATTTCTAAATAGGTAGGAATTGATTTAAAAACCATTTCGACACTATGTAGAAACACTTGGTAAATCGTCGTAAAAAAAATGATCGTTGTTGCCACAATTAATATTGTAGGGGCACTTTCCTTGATACTTGACGTAAATGGTGTCGGGTCTTTAGGTGTTCTATGCACTTCTTTTGAAAGCGGAGGAGAAAATTTATATACGGCAATCAGTAAAATAAATGAAAAGCTATGTAATAAAATTAAATATTGCCAGCTGAATGTTGTAGAGTTTAATAAATCGCTTCCGACAAAGCCGAATAAAAAAAGCGGGCTTGGACAATGGCAAATGCCGAGCAAATAGGCGGCTTGCTGCTTTGTGATTGAATTACGTTTCACGAGTTGCGTAATTGTAGCAGCACCTGTAGGATACCCTCCGATTGCACTAATTCCATAAGTTTGTAAAAAAACGATAAAGGGTGAATTATTATAAGAATGCGTCAATTTTAAAAGCCATGTTGTCAATACTAAATACGGCAGTAAATATGGAAATAAAGCTTCCATAAATAGCGATACACCAATGTCTGCACCTACATGTGTCATTTCCGGGAAAAATAATAATAAACTAATTAATGTGATACATAAAAGGATTGTCCAAATATTTTTCATCCTTTTCAATATTTTGTCATTCGCTCGTTCAAATGCTACACTAATTGTATGCAATTGAAGTTTAAATTAGTATTTCAACTAATCGGCATGTAATTTTTAAGGAACGAATTTTGACATAAAACCGTCTTATAATTTGGTAGCTGACAGAAATTAGTCCTGATACAATTACGCCAATGCGAAATCGATTAATTATAGAGGAGTCTAAAAAATGGGGAATAAAGGGAAAATAGCATTTGGTCTGTTTCTAATTATATTAATGGGTTTGTCTTTCTATAGGTTGGATTATTATATTACAAAACCGGGTGGTACATATAATGTAAGCGAATTTTTGGCGATACAAAATGGGGACCGGGACGATGAAGGTTCATTTTATATGACGACCGTTGCAATGGGGCAGGCAACTCCGTTAACTTATGCAATGGCAGCTGTTGCGGATTATTATGATATTGTAAAATTAACAGATGTACGCCAAGAGGAAGAGGATGACGAAGAGTATAATGTTCGGCAATTGAAATATATGACGGACTCCCAGTTTAACGCAACGTATGTAGCGTTCAATCGCGCAGGGCTTGATTATCAAGTGACGTACAAAGGACTCTATGTATTGAATGTGCTTGCAGATGGTGCTGCAGACGGACATTTAAAGCCGGGAGATGAAATTGTGGAAGTGGATAATGAGCGTATTGATAGTTTGGAAACGTTTCTTACTCTCATTACGCCGAAAGTAAAGGGAGATACGATTAATCTAGTTGTAAAACGTGAGGATAAACTTATTGACGAAACGCTGGAGATTAAAGAAATACCCGGTTCTGAAGGGCGTATTGGTATCGGTATTACCTATTCAGAAAGTAAGTCAATCAAAACCGATCCGAAAGTTACCGTCAAAACAGAAGATATTGGCGGACCGTCTGCCGGATTAATGTTTACATTAGAGCTGTTAAATCAGCTAATAGATGAAGATTTAACAAAAGGCTATGAAATTGCAGGTACCGGTGAAATGCTGGAGGATGGAACGGTAGGTCGAATTGGCGGTATTGAGAAAAAAGTTGTTTCTGCGGATAAGGAAGGCGTTGATATTTTCTTTGCACCGGATGACGAAATTACAAAAGAAATGCTTGAGTATAACCCAAGCATTACTTCAAATTATGAGGTGGCAGCCCAAACAGCAAAAGCCATTGATTCCGACATGAAAGTCATTCCTGTTAAAACAATAGACGATGCTCTGAATTATCTAAATCAACTACAACCGAAAAATTAATAGCGAATAGGCGGAGTTTTATAATCTTCGTCTATTTTTTTATTTGAAAATTGCTGTATGCCTAATTGGTACATTTGCGTAGCATGCAGATCGATGGCCAATATAGGATCACTGACAGCTGCAACTCGACTGATGAGCGGCAGGGAAAGGCACTTTTTAATACTTGAAATATATTGTTGCCCTGCAGATGTCATGCCCAATATCCGAATATATGTCGGGCTTGAATAGGCATGCAACTGCTCTTTCGTGACGCCTGTATAAATATGTGTCAGCATTCGCTGGAGTCTTGTCCATGTATAGCGCTTCGATTTCAATGCGTTCATAAATTCCTCAAAGTCCGAACTCGTTCTTGCATATTTTATAAGTGAGTTTTCAAGCCCTTCTGATACGTCTGCATACAGTTTTAACTGCTGTGGGGTATGTCTTAAAATAGCATACTGTAAAAGCGGCCAAAAGCCTTCCCAGCTTGCAAAACGACCATGTTCTGCCTGCCATTGTCCAAGTTGACCAATACTTGGCTCGGGTAAATATTGTGTAACCTGCTCGAGAGACTTACCGCTGAACAATGCCTGACGTATCCCGGTAGCGCTGGCAATTTCGCTGTCTGTATCTATCGCGTCATGATATCCTGCAGCAATTCGCTGAATGGTAGCAGGTCTCATAACCGTCTGTAGCTTCTCCATTGCTTCGACGTAATGGAAGCCTAGTATATTATTTGGTTGCCCTAAATCAATGTATGCATTCGGGGAAAGTTGTTTAAGCTGTTCATATGCCGTAAAAAGAGCTTGCGGATAGCTTTTGCCTTGCTGAATTGTTTCTTTAATAATGGAGTTATAGAGTGTACGGTTACTTTCAATTAAGTGATAAGTGTTGAGAAACGGTGTGATGCTTCCTTGTTCGCTCCCAAATGCTAATGTCGTGCATTGCATTGCTTCCAATAGTTGTACAGCACCTGAAGCAAAACCAGTTGCCTGAGCAGTGCTGAAAATATAAGGAAGTTCGATTACGACGTCAACTCCGCTTGCGAGTGCCATCTTTGTCCGATGCCATTTGTCGACGAGTGCGGGCTCTCCTCGCTGTAAAAATTGACCGCTCATAACAGCAACCGCAACATCACTGTTGGTTGTGCGTTTTGCTTCATTTACGTGATGCAGATGGCCATTGTGAAATGGATTATATTCAACAACTATACCGACGGCTTGCATAAACTTCCCCCTTACGCTAAAATAGTTTTTTGTTCGCATCAATACGTTCGAAATGAATGTATCTATGCAATATGTTAGAATTAATTTGATTATAAGCACGTTTTGTAATAGTGACAAGAAATTATCTTGACATCTTTTTTTATGGGCTATATAATAAACAGTGTTGTCTCGAGGTGATTAACGAATGAAATGGTCAATTCATCAATTATCAAAGTTTCGAAAAGACGGAATGCCGATTGATACAGTTGTTCAGTTGGATGAAGTAAAAAATCGTAACACCGATATACGTAACGTTTCACCCGTTCATGTAAAAGGGCTTTGTACTTTTGGTGCATCGCAAATGACTTGTCAATTAACGATTAGCACTACGTTGACGCTTCCATGTGCACGCACGTGGGAAGATGTTGAATATCCTGTGAACATTGAAACGGTAGAAGTTTTCAGCTGGACCGATGAAAGAAATCGCGGGGATGTTGAGAGCGAAATCCATTATGTTGATGGTGACGTTGTTGATATGAAACCAGTCCTGGAGGAATTAATTCTTCTGGAAGTACCGATGCAAGTATTCAAAGAGAATACCGAAGGACAAGTGCAAGGCGGTAAAGGCTGGGACTATTCAACGGATGAAGATGTAGAAAATGCTAAGGAAGTTGACGAACCAAAATTGGATCCAAGACTGGCTGCTTTAGCTAAGTATTTTGATCAAACAGATGAATAAATATCTGTAAGGAGGTGCCATCAATGGCTGTACCATTTAGAAGAACTTCTAAAACTGCAAAAAGAAAGCGTCGTACGCATTTCAAACTATCTGTACCTGGTATGGTAGCTTGCCCAAACTGTGGAGAAGCTAAACTATCTCACCGTGTTTGCAAAGCTTGCGGACAATACAAAGGTAAAGAAGTAGTAGCGAAATAATTCAGTATTTGCGCTATATAAAGACTAGTTAAGAGACCATGGCTCTTAACTAGTCTTTTTTCTGTTTTTACATAGAAGCATTGTCAAAACAATAGCGCTCAACTATTATTAGAATAGTTTGATATATCGAAATAACTACTAAAGGGGATGAGCAAGTGGATTACTTAATTCAGAATGAAGATGGGATTCTAACATTTACGATTAATCGCGAAGAAAAAAGAAATGCTATAAACTACGCGGTGATGGATGGTTTAAAGGAAGTTATTACATACATAAAAGAACACAATGATGTGCGCTTCTTAGTTATTACAGGTGCCGGGGATAAATCGTTTTGTTCGGGCGGGGACTTGTCAGAGTTTCATAGTTTGGAAACGGAAGAAGAAGCGTTTGGCATGCTGAGTAAAATGGGGAATATTTTATATGATTTAGCGACATTGCCTGTACCGACAATTGCTTTAATAAACGGAACGGCTGTAGGAGGGGGTTGTGAAATTGCAACAGCTTGCGATTTTCGCCTGATTTCCTCACATGCAAAAGCCGGATTCATCCAAGGGACACTGGCGATTACGTCTGGATGGGGTGGTGGAACTTATTTGTTTGAACGTGGTCTGCGCCATGACCGTGCATTAAAAATGCTCGTAGACGCAAAACCATATGACGCGCAAACGTTATATGAAATTGGTTGGGCAATGCGTGTCTATATTGAAGGAACGAAAGAGCAGGCTCTTGAGGAATTCATTGAGCATATGGCAAAAATCCATCCTTCTGTCCACCAGGCGTATAAAGAAATTGAATTAAGAAAATGGCGTGAGCGCAATATGTACGAGCGAGTGATGGAAGAAATCGGACTATGTGCAAAGCTTTGGGAATCCGAAGCCCACCACAAAGCAGTACAGAATTTCCTCGAGAAGAAAAAGTAATCCGTTAACAGATTGCTTTGCTAATAATTTATATTAAGACTGTTGATGGGAATGAAGGGAGATGGAGTGAATACTAAAATCGTTCCTTTCTGTAATAGCGTATTTGTGACCAACATCGTGTTGGCCACTGAACCGCACTGAAAATCAACTTCCCCTAGTTACGATGAAAACTATTTTTCTCGTAACTTTTTTTGTTTTTAAGTCTATTTTGTTCATCATGGCATATAGTAGTAAAAAATATGAGGTGGTGCAACTGTGGAGCAAAAAAGAAGGAAAGATCAATGGACAATTGCAGATGATGAAAAGTTAGCTGAAATTGTGATTCAAACAGTTCAAAACGGACGTACACAACTAGAAGCTTTTGAGCAGGCAGCACAGGAATTAAACCGGACGAAGCAAGCTTGCGGCTTTCGTTGGAATAAAACATTGCGGGCGCAGTATGGACAGGTTTTGAACAGCGTCAGAAAGCGCCCGAAGCAGTTGATGCGCAGTCACTTAAAGTTGGCGTTATCTAGTTTTGAAGAATTGACAGAAGCTTATAACGAACTAGAAATGAAATATTCGGAATTACAATCAGAGTACGACAAAATTGCGAAGTGGTTACAACAAGGCGTAGCCTTAACGAAAGGGAAACCGAGTTAAAGAAAAATAACTATAAGTAGAAATAAAATAATTTTTCGAGAAAATAATTGTAATTAATTTTAAGGCTACTTACAATAGAAGTAGAAACATAGCGCGAGTAGCGCAAATATCTTCTAACAAGGGGGCCTTTTGCATGGCAGAAGTAAAAGCACAGATGGCAGGGACAGTATTCGAGGTAAGTGTTAAAGAAGGGGACAGTGTGACAAAAGGGCAAACACTCATCATTTTGGAATCGATGAAAATGGAAATCCCGCACGAGGCAGAAGCGGATGGGACAGTAGCAAAAATTACTGTTGCTGAAGGAGATTTTGTTGAAGAGAATGATATTTTAGTAGAATTAGCTTAAGTGATGGAGGAAAGATAATGACACAGCCTACTTATAACGAGCACTTACAGCAAAAAATAGAAGAAATCTACGCGGGCGGGCAATCAAAATATCACGAAAAGTTAAAAGAAACGAATAAACTTTTTGTCCGGGATCGCTTGAAACAATTATTTGATGATGGAATTTATGAGGAAGATGCCCGTTTTGCAAATTGTGAGGCCGGAGATTTGCCTGCAGATGGCGTTGTAACAGCTATTGGGCAAATTGATGGTCAAACCGTTTGCGTTATGGCAAATGACTCTACTATCAAAGCTGGGTCATGGGGTTCGCGAACAGTTGAAAAAATAATCCGTATTCAAGAAACAGCGGAAAAGATGCAAGTACCAATGCTTTACTTAGTCGATTCTGCAGGGGCGCGCATTACAGATCAGCTTGAAATGTTCCCTGGGCGACGAGGGGCAGGCCGGATTTTCCATAATCAAGTACGTATGAGCGGAATGATTCCTCAAATATGTATTTTATTCGGTCCATCTGCTGCAGGAGGAGCCTATATTCCGGCCTTTTGTGACATCGTTATAATGGTGGACGGAAATGCTTCAATGTACTTAGGATCACCGAGAATGGCTGAAAAAGTAATCGGTGAAAAAGTTTCGCTCGAAGAAATGGGTGGAGCGCGTATGCACTGTACCGTTAGCGGCTGTGGAGATGTATTGGCTGCAAACGAAGAAGAGGCAATACGTGAGGCGAGACGTTATATCAGTTATTTCCCTGCAAACTTTGCAGAATTCCCGCCGATTGATGAAACGAAGGCACCGAAAAGCGGGAGAACGCTGGAAGAGATTATTCCGGAAAATCAAAATGCACCATTTGATATGTATGAATGTATCGAAAAGCTGATTGATGAAGACAGCTTCTTTGAAATTAAAAAGCTTTTTGCTTCCGAACTGATAACAGGGCTAGCCCGCATTGATGGGCAAGTTGTAGGAATTATTGCCAATCAGCCGAAAGTAAAAGGTGGCGTATTGTTTATCGATTCTGCCGACAAAGCGGCGAAGTTTATTACGCTTTGTGATGCATTCTCGATTCCGCTTTTATTTTTAGCGGATGTACCGGGCTTTATGATCGGTACAAAAGTAGAAAAGGCGGGCATTATTCGACATGGTGCGAAATTTATTTCGGCGATGAGTTCAGCAACAGTACCGAAAATTTCAGTTATCGTTCGTAAAGCGTATGGAGCTGGCCTTTATGCGATGTGCGGACCGGCATTTGAACCGGATGCAGTCATTGCATTACCAACTGCCCAAATTGCAGTAATGGGTCCGGAAGCGGCTGTAAATGCTGTTTATTCAAATAAAATTGAAGCGATTGAAGATCCGAAAGAGCGAATGCAGTTTGTGAAACAAAAAATCGAAGAATACAAAGAAGAAATCGATTTATACAAATTGGCTTCCGAAATGGTAATTGATGATATTGTCGCACCAAATCAACTGCGACATACATTAATTCAACGCTTTAATTACTATAATTCGAAACAAATTGTTTTACCATATCGAAAACATCCGGTATATCCAGTATAATAAATTTAGCTAAAGGTCTGTCTTGAAGGCAGACCTTTTTAATTCGAAATAAATTTGAGGTATAATATAATGCGAATTGAAATCATTGGTGCAGGTGCAGTTGGTTTATTAGTAGCAAGCTATTTTGCTGAAAAGAATATGGATGTGTATATTGTCGGGAAACCTGCAGAGGAAACTGTATTTAAGGACATTCAGATTGCTAGAACAAACTTGAATCAATCTGTTACGACCGTCAACGTTAAATATATTTCGGCACTTTCAAATGATGCGAATTTAATCATTGTAGCTGTAAAATATGGACAACTTTATGAAGTATATGCAAGTATGGAGCATGTAAAGGAATCTATTCCGTTATTATTTTTGCAGAATGGTTTAGCGCATTATGAGGAAGCTCTTGCATTAACTAAAGCCCATATTGCATTTAGCTCGGTTCAATTCGGGGCTCTTAAACTGTCGCAGAATCATGTCGCCCATAAAGGGGAAGGTTTGATGAAAGTTGCTGTAGCAAAAGGGGATCACAGCAAGTTTGATTTCCTGAACGAACTTTCATCGTCCGGACTGCCGATTGTATTTGAACAGGATGCCGAAACGATGCTGATGGAGAAAGCGCTGCTGAATTGTTTTATCAATCCGTTAACCGCGATTTTGCAAGTGAAAAATGGACAGCTAATAACACATAGCTATACATTGCAATTATTGAAGAATTTATATAACGAACTCATGACGGCATTTCCGCAATTTAAAGAATCGTTCCAATTTGAACAAGTTGTTGCACTTTGTGAAAGAACAGCAGAAAATACATCGTCTATGCTGGCGGATCGTCTCGCAAATCGCAAAACCGAAATTGATACGATAGCGGGAGCGATTTTAAAAAAAGCGGAGCAAAATGAGAAAGAATTACCTGTGTTACAAACACTTTATCATCTAGTGAAAGCATTTGAAGAGAGCGGTGAACAACTGTGATATTATTTTTTCGATATTTGGTGGCAGCAATTATTGTATGTCCGATTATTGCTTTTATCACTGTGCTGCTCATATGCCGTAAGCTTCGAATAAAAAAACATAAGGCGATTGGCATGGCGGCGGATATTACAACATTTCTTTTGTTTTTTTCGATACCAATTGCGTTACAAGGACTATGGAATATTGGTATATTAATGCCGATGCTAATTATCGTACTCGTAATTGCGATTGTTTTTACATATGTTGATTGGCGAACGAAAAAAGAAATTGAAGTAAAGCCATTACTGAAAAAAGTTTGGCGCTTTTACTTTTTATTGTTCAGCATCACTTATTTTATAATTTGGATCGTTGGAATTACCCATTCAGTTATGATGTTTATGATGGTTGATTAGGTGGCTAGACTTTTCTTTTACTGTAAACTAGTATCCGGAGAAAAATAAAGCAACGCAGTGATAAAGGTAATTTTCAAAATTGAGTAAAGAGAAGTAGAGGAGAATTTTCATGGAGCTAGAACAAATAAATTCACCAGTAACGAATAAGCTATTAGCGGACTATTGGTCGGAGAATGCCGATATCCATTCGTTTTTTGAATATAAATATAATGAGGGAGCTTTTGATCAACGCTTTGCCTATTTAAAAAATCGTTCATATCGTTCGAAAGAGCTTGCTCAAATTATACGCAGTTATATGGAGCAGTATGGCATCTCGGAAAAAACGGCGCATCATTTAGATGAACTTGAACAAGGTGCTGTAGTTGTAGTAGGTGGTCAGCAAGCTGGTTTGCTGACAGGACCTCTCTATTCTGTTCATAAAGCGATTACAGTTATTCTGCTGGCGGAACAACAAAGAGAAGTACTAAATGCACCGGTCGTTCCAATGTTTTGGATTGCGGGTGAAGATCACGACATAGAAGAGATCAATCATACGTACACAATGGCGAACGGCGAAGTGAAAAAACGAGGATACAGTGAACGTTCTAAGCTGAAGAAAATGGCTTCGACTACAGAATTGAATAAAGAAGCACTACAACAGTTTATTTTAAATGTATTTAAAGATTTTGGTGAAACAGAACATACAGCAGACTTACTGAACAATGTTTTGAATCATGCAGAAAATAGCGAAACATTTACAGATTTCTTTACGCTGCTGATGAATGATTTATTTAAAAAGCACGGCTTATTAATGCTGGATGCAACATATGGGCCATTTAGACAATATGAAAAAAACTATTTTGTACAATTGATTGAAAACAACGAATCGATTGCAACAGGTGTTGTAGCGCAGGAAAGAAAGCTTGCCGAGAAAGGCTATGCAATGCCTATCGAGGCTACAGAGCAAAATGCGAATTTATTTTACATTAAAGAAGGCGAGCGGTTTCTGCTGGAGCGCAGGGGCGACCATTTTAAAAATGGCTCAGCCCATGCGAATTTTTCAAAAGAGGAATTAGTGGCTATTGCGAATGAGTCTCCTGAATGTTTGAGTAATAATGTTGTTACCCGACCATTAATGCAGGAAATGGCTCTACCGGTACTGGCTTTTGTTGGCGGTCCTGGTGAACTTGCTTATTGGGCTACATTAAAACCTGCATTTGATACGTTGCAACTGCAAATGCCGATATTTGCACCAAGGCTCAGCATTACGCTTGTAACACGTCAAGTTGATGCATTAATGGAACAAAAAGAGCTGTCTGTAACGGATGTGCTGACAGGCAAGGTTGATGATCATTTAACGCAATTTGTGGAAAGTGTGAAAGACGAACAAGTAACGCGCGCAATTGAGCAAATGCAAAAACAGATGGAAGAGCAGTATGAACAGCTGACGAGCTATCTGCAACATGGTAACTATCATGTAGAAGATTTATTGGAGAAGAATAAAAATTACCATGAACGTCAATTCCAATATTTACGCTCGAAACTGGAACAGCAAAATATAGAAAAGCATGAAGTTGCAATTCGCCAATACAAAACGATCCAGTCGCTATTATATCCAAATCATAGTTACCAGGAGCGCTTGTACAACCCTTATTTATTTCTAAATACCTATGGGGAAAAGCTGATTGATGATTTATTAGAGTTACCTATGAGTATTTCCATGAAACACCAACTTATTACCTTATAAAAAACAAGAGTTATCTCATATGCAGATAACTCTTTTTTGTGTCTTTTGGCACCGAACGTATGTGTGAGAATATGCTCATTTACGTAATTTCGATTTATTGTTATGAGAAGCAAGGAATTTGGTGGTAGAAAGTGGGGGGATGTGGTACATTATTTATTAAAGTGGGGTGAGTAGCATGTTCATGGGAGAATATCAACATTCTATCGATGCAAAAGGCCGTATGATTGTCCCAGCAAAGTTTCGAGAATCACTTGGAGAACACTTTGTAATAACTCGCGGGCTAGATCAATGCATTTTTGGATATCCTATGGATGAATGGCGAAAACTCGAAGATAAATTAAAGGATTTACCGATGACCAAAAAAGATGCACGTGCATTTGCGCGATTCTTTTTTTCTGGGGCAACAGAAGTAGAAGTGGACAAGCAAGGCCGAATTAATATTCCGTCTACACTGATTGGATACGCTAATCTTGAAAAAGAATGCGTGATATTAGGTGTATCGAGCAAAATTGAAATTTGGGCGAAAGAATCTTGGCAGCAATACTTCGAGCAATCGGCAGAATCATTTGATGAAATCGCAGAAAATCTGATTGGCTTTGATTTTTAAATTTAGTAGAAGTTGAAAAATTTAAACCAATGGTCACTATTACAGAACCGACATGAACTTTTAATCCGGGTGTAATAGTACCGACACGTAATTGAATTAATATTAAGAGGTGCTTCAAACTATGTTCGATCATACAACTGTATTATTGCAAGAAACTGTTGATGGGTTGAACATCAATCCGGATGGTATTTATGTAGACTGCACATTAGGTGGTGCAGGCCATAGTGAGTACCTTGTACAACAATTGTCAGAAAAAGGCCGTTTAATTTGCTTTGACCAAGATACAACGGCTATTGAAAATGCAAAAGTACGATTAGCCGATTATTTGGATCGCATTATATTCGTACACTCAAATTTCCGCTATTTAAAAGAAGAATTACACAAACTGAACATTCATCAAGTAGATGGGATTTTATATGATTTAGGTGTTTCATCACCACAACTTGATACACCTGAACGCGGATTTAGTTACCACCATGATGCACCGCTCGATATGCGAATGGATCAGACTGCAGAACTGAGCGCATATCATGTTGTGAATGAATGGTCATACGAAAATCTTGTTCGTATATTCTTCCGTTACGGAGAAGAAAAATTTTCAAAACAAGTTGCGCGCAAAATTGAACAAGCCCGTGAAATTGCTCCTGTCGAAACGACGGGTCAATTAGTAGAGCTTATAAAAGATGGTATTCCAGCCCCAGCACGTCGCAAAGGTGGACATCCTGCAAAACGAATCTTCCAGGCTATTCGAATTGCTGTAAATGATGAATTAGGTGCAGCGGAAGATTCTTTAGTAGATGCAATCGATTTATTGAAAATTGGTGGTCGTATAAGTGTGATTACATTCCACTCATTAGAAGACCGCTTAACAAAAACACTTTTTAAAGAGGCTTCATCATTGCCGGATTTACCGCCAGGATTACCGGTTATTCCAGAGCATATGAAACCAATACTTAAATTAGTGACAAGAAAACCGATTTTACCATCAGACGAGGAGTTAGCTGCGAATAATCGTTCACGTTCAGCAAAATTGCGCATCGCTGAAAAAATTAACGATAAAGGACGTGGGTAAAAAATGGCAGTAAGAGCAAGACAAACTTATATACAACAACAGCCAGAACTACCTCAACATCAGCAGCAGGAACAAAGACTGCCGGTCCAGCAGAAAAAACGCAAACCAAAGTATTTTTCGGCACAGGAAAAGTTTTTGTTCCTAGTACTTGCAATCGTAGTAGCATCTTTCGCTATTTCCATATTACATACTCAAGGAGAAATCCAAACGCTCAGTATGGAAATCCAAAAAATCGAACGCGACATAACTGAAGTCAATAATAATAATACAGATTTAAAAGTACAAGTAAGTGAACGCTCCACTCACCAACGTATTTGGGAAAAAGCGAAAGAACTCGGATTAACACTAAATGAGAAAAATGTGAAAGTAGTGCCGGGAGAATGAAAAAGAGAAGATTTCGTTACCAGATAGGAGCCTTTCTAATGTTTATATTCTTTGGAGGGCTCTTTTTACTATTATATTGGCGTTTTGCAACAATCCAGGCGACAGGAATGGTAAAAGGGCATGAATTGGAAGAAGAAGCATTATCAAGGTACGAAACTGGATATGTGTTATCTGCAGACCGTGGGAAGATTCTGGACCGCAATGAAAATGTGATTGCCGAAGATACATTAAGCTACCGTCTTGTAGCGGTAATTAAAGAATCGGCAACAGAAAATAAAAAAAATCCAAGGCATGTCGTCGATAAAGCAAAAACAGCAAAATTATTGGCGCAATACCTTCCGATGGAAGAAGAAAAAATTTATGAAAGACTAAACCCTTCCAAAGATTTATATCAAGTCGAGTTTGGACTGGCAGGGCGCGGCATCAGTCATGAAGTGAAAAAGAAGATTGAAGAGCTTGATCTGCCTGGCATTCTATTATATAGCGACAAAAAACGCTATTATCCGAACGGCGCCTTTGCCTCTCATCTTATAGGTTTTGCATTGCGTGAAACCGATGATGACGGAAATTCTTCGGTTGTCGGGAAAATGGGGCTTGAATATATTTATGATAAGCAGTTAACAGGAACCGACGGTAAGTTAACCTACCAGCGTGATGCACGTAACTATTTATTGCCAAGCAGTGATAAAGTCATACAGGAAGCACAGGATGGAAACGATATTTATTTAACAATCGATAAAACAATCCAAAACTTCCTGGAAGAAGCAATGACACGTGTTAACGACAAATATAATCCGCAGTCAATGGTTGCTGTCGTTGCGAACCCAAAAACAGGGGAGATTTTGGCGATGTCACAACGGCCAACGTTCAATCCTGACACGCGTGCAGGGTTAGATGGCAACTGGCTAAATGATGTTGTGGAAAATACGATTGAACCGGGTTCCACATTTAAAACATTTACGGTTGCAGCCGCAATCGATTCAGGGAATTGGCATCCGAATGCCGAATACCAGTCAGGCCAGTACAAAGTTTATAAAAACACGGTACGTGACCATAATACACACGGCTGGGGGAGAATTTCCTATTTAGAAGGCATTCAGCGCTCTTCGAATACAGCAATGACGAACTTGCTTGATATTATGGGATGGGAAACGTATGAGAGCTATTTAAAGGATTTTGGTTTCGGCCAAAAAACAGGTATTGACTTACCAAATGAAGCGAGCGGCATTATTAACTCACGCTATCCTTTAGAAAAATATACGACAACATTCGGTCAAGGTTCGACTGTTACACCGATTCAGTTAATTCAAGGGGTAACGGCAGTTGCAAATGACGGGAAAATGATGCAGCCATACGTAATTGATAAAATTGTCAATCCGAACACAGGTGAGATTGTAGTAGATTCAAAACCTACTATAAAAGGTGAACCAATTTCGGCAGAGACAGCACAGAAAACACGTGAAGTTTTAGCTTCGACTATATACGGTGAAGCAGGGAATGCGAAGCGTTTCCAAATTGAAGGTTATAAAGTAGCGGGGAAAACAGGGACTGCCCAAATGCCGAAAGCAAATGGTATCGGTTATGACTGGGGGAAAAATGAATTCCTTTATTCATTTTTAGGAATGGCACCTGTAGAAGATCCGCAACTGGCGGTATTTATTGCCGTTGCAAAGCCAAAACTAGGTGCAACCGAAATAGGTTCTGACCCAGTTTCACAAGTTTTCAATTCAGTTGTATTGAACAGTTTGAAGTATATGAATATCAATCCGTCGGACGTAGCGGAAGTTGAAACAACAAAAATTGAGGATTATGTAGGGAAGCAGACAGATACGGTCATGACTCAACTGGAAGCAGAAGGGCTGGTTCCTGTAATAATTGGTCAAGATGGAGAAATTACAGAACAGTTCCCTGCAGCAGATGCATCATTAACAAGTGGGAGCATCGTTTTCTTAAAGACAGATGGAGAAATTACATTACCATCGTTTAGTGATTGGTCACTACGTAATTTACTTGTTTATAAGTCACTATCAAAACTGCCGATTGAAATTGTCGGGGAAGGTTATGTTGAAAGCCAAAGTGTTTCTCAAGGGACGCCGATAACAGATGATTCACCGATCGTCGTCAAGCTAAAAACCCCTGAGGAGAAGCATTTGACCCCTCCGGCAAAGGATATGGAGCTTGAAGAAGAGGAAGACGAAGAATTTAGTGAAGAACTTCCACAAGATTAGAGAGATTTGAATACAAACTTCATCTTTAACATACGTTGTTTTAGGTGAGGTGTCATATTATGAAATGGGTAACTACAAAATCTAAAAAACGTTTAACATGGATCGCCATCGCACTTGTACTATACGGCGTGGCGATTTTTGTTAAATTAGTATCCGTTCAAATTATTCAGTATGATGAGCTTTCGACAAAGGCAAAAGAAAACTGGGACAGGGAAATTCCGTTCCATACACAGCGAGGCGAAATTACTGACCGAAACAATGAAGTAATTGTAACGAATAAACTTGCCCCGACTTTGTACTTCATGCCTTCACAAAACGAAGATAAAGAACAAGCAGCAGATGCCATTGCAAACGTGCTCAATAAGGATCGAGCCAAAATATTGGAAAGACTGCAGCAACGGGTATCCCTGGTAAAACTTGCTCCGGAAGCTAAAAACATCACTTATGAGGAAGCGGAAAAAATTCAGCAGCTCCAAATTCCGGGTTTATACAGTGGTGTCGATTATGTAAGATCTTATCCGCACGGTAATTTGCTCGCACGCTTTTTAGGGTTTACAGGTGCAGATAACCAAGGTTTGGCAGGAATCGAATACGAATATGATGAATTATTAAAAAGTTCGGATGCAGCTATTCGGTTATTTACTGATGCAAAAGGGAATGCATTGGAGCATGTGGATGATGAATGGAAAGACGGAAAAGACGGTGCGACAATTCAGCTGACAATTGATTTAAAGCTTCAGAAAATTGTCGAACGTGAATTATCGCAGGCGATGCTGGAGTATGATGCAGATCAGGCATTGGCCATTGCCATGAATCCAAATAGTGGTGAAATACTGGCGCTTGCATCATTCCCGACATACGATCCGACGAAATTTTCGGAAGTAGAGCCAAGTATATATAACCGTAATCTTCCTGTATTTATGTCTTATGAGCCGGGTTCAACATTTAAAATTATTACGCTCAGTGCTGCTATTGAAGAAGGTGTAGTCAACATGGAGGAAGAACATTTTCATGATCATGGCTATACAATGGTCGAGGGGGCACGATTGCGCTGTTGGAAACGTGAAGGACATAAAGATCAGACTTTTTACGAAGTTGTACAAAATTCCTGTAACCCTGGATTTGTAGAACTAGGACAACGAGTTGGTTCAACAAAGTTGCTTGAGTATATTCACAAATTCGGATTTGGGAAAAAAACGGGTTCGAATATTTCCGGTGAATCAACAGGCATATTATTTTCAAAAGAAGCATTTGGTCCGGTAGAGCATGCTACGACCTCGTTTGGTCAGGGTGTTTCCGTTACGCCGATTCAGCAGATGCAGGCGGTCTCAGCAGCAATTAATGGTGGTACATTATATACACCGTATACGGTTTCGAAAATACTGGATTCCAAAACAAACGAAGTCATTATGGAGCAAAATCCGGAAGCGAAAGTGCAGGTTATCAGTGAAGAGACATCGGAAAAAGTGCGTCATGCTCTGGAGCTTGTAGTTGCAAAAGGTTCTGGTCGCCAGGCATTTCGAGACGGCTTACGCATTGGGGGCAAAACAGGGACAGCACAAAAGGTGGAAAACGGACGCTATAAGGACGGAGACTATATTGTATCGTTCATCGGTTTTGCGCCGGCCAATGATCCGGAAATTATCGTTTATGTTGCGATTGACAATCCGAAAAGTTCTTTGCAATTCGGAAGTGTTATCGCTGCACCGATTGTAGGCCGCATTATTGAAGATGCAGCACCGCTGTACAATATCGAAAAGCAAAAAGATCAAATAGAACGGAATTACGTTTGGGGCGATGAATTGACGGAGCGTACACCAAACTTTATTGGAATGACAAAAGAAGAAGTAATTCCACATTTATATCCTTATAAGATTGAATGGCACGGAGAAGGCGAAAAAGTAATTCAGCAAGTCCCATCAGCTGATAGTCTCATTCTCCAAAGTGGTAGTGTCCATTTATATTTAGGAAATTAAATTGAAATTCCATCTTTCAAAATGCAACTAAAACAACTATTATAGTGAAGGACGTTTTTTCACAATAATATCTTAAGGTCGTAATCGTTGAAAATCAAACGTTCCACCATATTCAGACAGAAGTTTTAAAGGAGATATATTATGACATTATCAACAACATTGACCATACTCTTTTCATCATTTTTAGTAACGGTCATTTTAGCACCAGTAGGAATCCCTCTTTTACGCCGATTAAAATTCGGGCAAAGTATACGTGAAGAAGGCCCTCAATCACATATGAAAAAAGCGGGTACACCTACAATGGGTGGTTTAATTTTCTTGTTAGCCATTATTATTTCGACAATTATCGTAGCAATGATTTTCGACTTGTTTACAACACAAACGATTGTATTATTACTTGTTTTAGTTGGATTTGGCGTAATTGGCTTTTTAGATGATGGGCTAAAAGTTATATTTAAACGTAATTTAGGATTGACTTCTCTTCAAAAATTAATTGGTCAAATCGCAATTGCAATTGCGGCATTCTTACTATTACGTCTAGGTTCATTTGATACATCTGTAGGGATTCCGTATACCGATGTATCGATTGATTTAGGAATTCTTTATGTTGGGTTTTTAATTTTCTGGCTAGTAGGTTTTTCAAATGCAGTCAATTTAACAGATGGTTTGGATGGGCTCGTATCAGGAACGGCTTCAATCGCTTTTGCAGCATTCGGTGTCATTGCATTATTTAACGAGCAAGCCGATATCGCCTTATTTGCATTTGCTGTAACTGGTGCATTACTTGGATTTCTGATTTTTAATGCAAACCCGGCAAAAGTGTTTATGGGAGATACAGGTTCCCTTGCGCTTGGCGGTGCATTGGCAATGATTTCGGTACTGGTAAAACAAGAATTGTTGTTACTGTTAATCGGTCTCGTATTTGTTATTGAAACATTATCCGTTATTTTACAAGTAGGTAGCTATAAACTCCGTAAAAAGCGTATATTCAAAATGAGTCCGATTCATCACCATTTTGAATTATCTGGCTGGTCAGAATGGAAAGTCGTACTAGTATTTTGGTCAACAGGGTGTATCGTAGCACTTATAGCAGTATTAGCGGAGGCGTTATTATGATGGAATATGAAGGATTAAAAGCTAAAAAAGTACTCGTTTTAGGATTGGCGAAAAGTGGTGTTGCGGCTGCTGAACTTTTGCATCGGTTAGGTGCATTTGTAACAGTCAATGATGCAAAGCCATTTGATGCAAATCCTGAAGCGCAGGAGCTTTTGTCGAAAGGAATTACCGTAATTTGTGGACGACATCCAGAAGATTTGCTTGATGAAGGTTTTGAGCTTATCGTAAAAAACCCTGGGATTCCATACACAAATCCGATCGTTGCCGATGCGATAACAAAAGGTCTGCCTGTTATTACAGAAATGGAACTTGCCTATTTAGTAAGTGAAGCGCCATTTATCGGTATTACCGGTTCGAATGGTAAAACAACAACGACAACATTACTTTACGAAATGCTGAAAGTAGGCCGTTTAAAACCATTAATCGCCGGGAATATTGGAACCGTTGCTTGTGGTGTTGCAGCAGAAGCAAAAGCAGATGAGGTCATCGTTACCGAATTATCATCGTTTCAGTTAATGGGAACACGTGAATTCAGACCACATATTGCAATTTTGACAAATCTTTATGAAGCCCATCTAGATTACCATGGGACATTTGAAGAATATGCTGAGGCTAAATTTGGGGTCACACGCAACCAGACAGCTGAAGATTATTTTATTTATAATGCGGATCAGGAAGTTGTGGCGAAATATGCCCAAAAATCAAATGCCCAACTCGTTCCATTTACGACAAAAGGTCATGCAAAACAAGGAATCAGTGCTGATAAAGAAAACATTTATTGGCAAGGCGATGTGATCTTAAAACGTGATAATATTGTATTGCCGGGCGAGCATAATTTAGAAAACATTTTATGTGCTGTAGCAGCAGCGCTACTGCAGCAATGTCCTGTTGAAGCAATTGAAGAAGTTTTATCAACATTTGCAGGGGTACGTCACCGTACGCAGTTTGTCCGTGAATGGCAAGGACGTAAAATTTATAATGATTCAAAAGCAACAAATGTACTGGCAACGAAAAGTGCCTTGGCTGCATTTGAGCAACCGATTGTATTATTGGCCGGCGGATTAGACCGTGGGCATTCATTTGAAGAGCTTCGTAAAGAAATGACACGTGTAAAAGCAGTTGTCGCGTTTGGCGAGACTGCACTTCGCTTTATCGAATTTGCAAAATCATGTGGCATTACGAATATTGTGCGTGCAATTGATGTAGAAGATGCAGTCGGTTACGGAGCAAAAATGTCTGAAGAAGGTGACATCATTTTACTGTCACCGGCATGTGCAAGCTGGGATCAACATGCGAGCTTTGAAATTCGGGGCGACTTATTTATAAATCGTGTTATGAAACTTTCATAGGAAAGGATAGTTACACTGTCGCAAAAAAATCAACAGTATTTTATGATCACTGCGATTGTATTGTCGCTTATTGGTATTCTCTTTATTTATTCTGCAGGTACATATTGGGGGAATGTTCACTATGATGGACAAACCCCGTTTTACCTGAAGCAGTCCATTTATTTCGTCGTTGCACTTATCATTTGTGCAGCCATTATGAACTGGGAGTTTCTACAGCAACCGAAAGTGTGGAAGATTTTTTATATCATCTCGCTTGGCTTACTTGTTGCTGTTCTTATTCCGGGTATCGGGATTGTCCGAAATGGTTCTCAAAGTTGGATTGGAGTCGGTCCTTTAACGATACAACCGGCTGAAATTGCGAAAGTAACGACAATTATTTATATTAGTGCATTATTAACACAGCGGAAATCGTATGAGCGCATTGTTCAATTGAAGCATTTTCTCATATTGATCCTTCCGGCAGCCTTAATTATGCTTCAGCCTGATTTCGGTGCTGTCTTTATTTTAGTTGTAGTTGTTTTAATTATATTTTTTATTGCACAATATCCGTTGCGCTTATATGTTGTCCTCATCACTTTAGGTATAGGGGGCCTTGCCGGGTTAATTATCGCGGCTCCATATCGTCTTAAACGGATCGAAGCGTTTATCAATCCTTGGGCAGACCCGTTAGGAAGCGGCTTCCAAGCTGTACAATCTTTATTTGCGATAGGTCCGGCAGGCTTGTTTGGACATGGATTATTAAAAAGTAGACAAAAGTATTTATACTTACCGGAACCGCAGAACGATTTTATATTTGCAATTATTTTAGAAGAAATCGGCCTTGTCGGTGGAATGGGACTGCTGCTTATTTTTGCGTGCTTTTTAATTCTTGGATATCGCTTGGCATTACAATGTAAGCATGTATTTCATTTTTATGCAATATGCGGGCTTACAACGATGATTGCTGTACAGGCAGCGCTGAACATAGGGGTAGTTATTAATTTACTGCCTGTAACAGGTGTAACACTGCCATTTATAAGCTATGGCGGAACATCGCTTGTTGTTGTCTGGGTAACAGTAGCGCTTATTTTAAATTTCTCTTATGAAAGAAGGAAGGAGTAAGGATAATGGAAAAAGTAATCGATATTACAGAACGAGTACCAGCTATGAAAAAACGCAGAAGACGCCGTACAAATTTTAAATTTTTAGCACTAGTGACGATTTTTCTTTTTATCATTATCATCCTTCTTTATTTTCAATTACCTTATAGTGATATAAAAAAGATTGATATTAAAGGGGCAGCCCTTAAGGAAGATACGTACTATATCGAACAGTCAAATTTAAAAATTGATGATTCGTTATGGGGCTTTAAAATTTCGGAAGTGGAGCAGGCGATTGCTCAGCACGAATGGGTAAAATCCGTAAATGTCGAAAGAAAATTCCTGAATGAAGTTCAAATTACAATAGAGGAATGGCAAAAAGTAGCCTATATTTCACAAGACGGGGAATTTTACCCTATGCTTGATAATGGCATTGTTTTTGAAGAATCCAATGAAATTGTTCCGATCGATGCCCCGATTTTTCGGGACTTTGAAAATGAGTCACTTCGAAAAAAGCTGTTAAAGGAACTTGCGAATCTAAAACCGGAAGTACTGTCGCTCATTTCACAAATTAATGCAAATCCTACAGAAGCGGACCCGTATTCAATTACGCTATTTATGAATGATGGCTATGAAGTACGCGCAGATGCGAATACTTTAGCAGAAAAGTTAAATTACTATCCATCGATCATTGCGCAAATTGAAAGCGAGGACGTTTCTGAAAAAGGAATTGTAGATATTGAAGTCGGTTCATATTACCGACCTTTTTCAGGAGAGTATTCATTAATAAAAGAAGACACTGAAGAAACTACAGATGAAACAGAAAATGCGGAAACTGATGAAGGGGGGCAACTGGAAGAACAAAATGAAGAAGAGCCAGAATGATAACAGAAGGCAGCCGAGGAAAAGTTCAACTTTATTTTCAAAAAAGTATGGCGCTATACTCATTGTATGCGTGATCACAGGATTTATTATCGGCTTTTCCTATAATTTATCAAAGGACAAGCGTACATTAAGTTCTGCCTCTCCCCAGTTTGAACAGGAAAACCGGTACATGGAAGATTTGATTGAAAAACAGGAAAGAAACAAAGAGCTTGCAGATGAGTTGGCCCAATTAGAGGAGAAAATTCGAACGTATGAAAAGCAGTTCTCTTCGAACGAAACGCAATATGAACAGAATCGGCAGGATGCTGAGCAATTGCGACTTTTACTAGGAATAACAGATGGAATGGGACAAGGGATCAAAATAACACTGCAAGATGGGAATTATAATCCAAATTCTACTAACCCGAATGAGTATATTGTGCACGAAAGTCACATATTTAAAGTATTAAATGAACTAAAAATTGCAGGTGCCGAGGCAATTTCGATTAATGGGCAACGTTTAAAACCGAATTCTTACATTGCCTGCAATGGTCCTGTCATTACAATTGATGGACAACAGTACCCAGCACCATTTGTAATCGAGGCGGTAGGTAATCAGGATGTACTTGTTTCTTCGTTAGAATTGGCAGGGGGAGTATTTGACCAATTATTAAATGAACAAATTGTTGTTACTTTGGAAAAAGATGACCTAATAGAAATGCATACAGTCAGCGATGAATAAGGCATAAGATCGGAGGGAGGATGATGACGAAAAAAATGTACCGCAATATTACAATTATCTCGTTCATCATCGGCTTTATGCTCGCAGTGCAGTACAACACTATTCAAAATCCGGCCGAAAGAAATACAGTCGATGTTTGGGAAATTCGCCAGCAATTATTTGCGGAACAGGAGCAGCATTCCGAACTGTTGAGAGCAATAAGCCAATTAACCGAAACTGTCAATAAATACGAGGATGCAGAATTTGATAATCCGGAAATACTATTGCAGCAAACTGTTGATCAACTTAAAGAACGTGCAGGGATCCTTCCGGCTGAAGGACCGGGGTTAACGTTATCAGTTGGCTCTTCACCTGAATTAATGGGCTTAGGCTATGAAATAAAGCCTGTATCTCCTGAACTGTTAATTCGGCTTATAAATGATTTAAATCGCTATAACGCCCGGGCAATTGAAGTCGATGGCAAACGCTTAAGCTACAATTCAGCCATTCGAGATATTAATGGGAAAACGACGATCAATAGCGAGCCGATTCAAAATACGGATATCGAAATAAACATCATTACATTTACGCATGAGCAAGCCGAAAAGATGAAAAACCATTTGCTGGCATCTACATTCCAGAATGAGTTTTATATTGATAATCTAGTATTGACGATTCATGAAGCAGAGCAGAATATACAAATTGATTCAGTTGCGCCTGTACAAAAAATTAAGTATTTATCAGAAAAGTAGAAGGGGATGCGAATATGTGGTTACCACTTTTAGGTCTTATATTAGGTGTGGTATTAGGGATTTTAACAGATATTCAAATTCCATCTGTTTATGAAAACTATTTATCCATTGCTGTACTGGCGGCTCTCGATACAATGGTCGGCGGTATCCGTGCATTAATGCAACAAGTTTACGATGACAAAGTATTTATTTCCGGGTTTTTCTTTAATATAATTTTAGCAGCAGGATTGGCTTTTCTCGGTGTTCATATAGGTGTCGATCTTTATTTAGCCGCTATTTTTGCATTCGGAGTTCGACTGTTTCAGAATATCGCAGTCATTCGTCGGTTATTATTGACAAAATATGAGAACAGAAGATTGAAAAAGGAGGAAAACTCTTAACAATCACGTTAAAATATCATTACAATTTATCGTTTTACTTAGACAATCAACGAAATTTACAATAGAATGAACTATAGGAGTAATCGAAGGAGGTGCAGAAAGTTGAATCATCAAGAAATTTATGTTTCTCTCGATATTGGATCATCTTCAATAAAGGTCCTGATCGGAGAAATGAACGGTGATCAATTGCACGTAATTGGTGTAGGTCATGTGAAATCAACAGGGATAAGAAAAGGTGCAATAGTTGATATAGATGCAACTGTACAGTCCATTAAAAAAGCTGTAGATCAAGCAGAGCGAATGACTGGTATTAATATAGAAGAAGTGGTGCTTGGAGTTCCTGCAAACCAGACAGTTCTACAGCCTGTTAAAGGGGTTGTAGCGGTAAACGGTGAAGACCGGGAAATCACGGACGATGATTTAGCTAGAGTAATAGACTCTGCACAGGTAATGTCGATTCCACCAGAGCGAGAGTTAGTAAATTTGATTCCGAAACAATTTATCGTAGACAACCTAGATGAGATTAAAGACCCGCGTGGTATGATTGGCATTCGTTTAGAGATGGATGCGACAATGATTACGACTTCCAAGACGCTTGTACATAATGTTTTAAGATGTGTAGAACGTGCAGGCTTGCAAATTCGCGAAATTTATCTACAACCATTAGCAGCAGGCAATTTTGCGCTGACGGAAGATGAGAAAAATCAAGGAACTGCTTATATCGATTTAGGCGGCGGATCGACAACTGTTGCGGTATTCCAAGACGGACTGCTGACAAATACAGCTGTTATTGCGGTAGGTGGAGATCATATTACGAAAGATTTATCGATTGTATTAAAAACACCGACAGAACAAGCCGAAAAAATCAAAAAGCAGTATGGACATGCCTTTTACGATGATGCTTCCGATGAACAAACGTTTGATGTTCCTGTTGTTGGTACTGATACAACAGATCAATACAGTCAACGCTTCATCTCGGAAATTATCGGAGTACGTTTAGAAGAGTTATTTGAATTAGTATTGGATGAATTAGCACGTATGGGGGTACAGGATTTACCGGGTGGTGTCGTCATTTCTGGCGGGGTAGCACAGCTTGAAGGAATTGCTCAGCTGGCGCGACAAGTAATGTTAACGCGTGTTCGCATTTATACACCTGATTACATCGGTGTACGTGAACCGGCCTTTACAACGTCAGTAGGTTTAATTCGTTATGCACATGCAGAAGACGAATTTTACGGAAGAAGCGAGCCGGTACCAGCTTCTTCATATGCAGCACCTTATCCTACTCAACCAACTCCTTCTAAAAAACAATCAAATGTGCCGGAGAGAGTAGATAGCGCAAATAAAGTAAGTGTGATTGATCGCGCGAAAAACTTATTAAACAAATTTTTCGATTAATACGAAAATGAATGACGTGAACAATTAGGAGGAGAAGAGTATGTTAGAATTTGAAACGGATGTTGAACAATTAGCCGTTATTAAAGTAATCGGCGTTGGCGGAGGCGGTAACAATGCCGTAAACCGCATGATTGAACATGGTGTACAAGGTGTAGACTTTATCGCTGTAAATACAGATGCGCAAGCTTTAAATCTGTCAAAAGCTGAGTATAAACTACAAATTGGCGGTAAATTAACACGTGGACTAGGTGCAGGGGCAAACCCGGAAGTAGGAAAAAAAGCTGCTGAGGAAAGTCGCGAACAATTGGAAGAAGTATTACGTGGTGCTGATATGGTATTCGTAACTGCCGGTATGGGCGGTGGTACTGGTACGGGTGCAGCACCGGTAATCGCATCAATCGCACGTGACTTAGGTGCATTGACAGTAGGTGTTGTAACACGTCCGTTTACATTTGAAGGCCGTAAACGCCAAACTCAGGCAATCGGCGGTATTACTTCAATGAAAGAAGCAGTTGATACATTAATCGTCATTCCAAACGATAAATTACTGCAAATTGTTGATAAATCAACACCAATGCTGGAAGCGTTCCGTGAAGCGGACAATGTATTGCGTCAAGGTGTACAAGGTATTTCAGATTTAATCGCAACACCTGGTTTAATTAACCTGGACTTTGCCGATGTAAAAACAATTATGTCCGATAAAGGTTCTGCATTAATGGGTATCGGGATTGCTGCTGGTGAAAACCGCGCAGTAGAAGCTGCTAAAAAAGCAATTTCTTCTCCATTACTTGAAACATCAATCGATGGAGCAAAAGGTGTCATTATGAATATTACAGGCGGAACGAACTTAAGTTTATTTGAAGTTCAGGAAGCTGCCGATATTGTACAGCTCGCTTCAGATGAAGAAGTAAATATGATCTTCGGTTCTGTAATTAACGATAACTTAAACGATGAAATTATCGTAACGGTAATTGCAACAGGTTTCTCTGATGACTTTATTATCCAAAAGCCGCAGCCTGTGCGTCCGTCAATCGGTGCTCGTCAACAAGCTGCAACAAGCACAAATCAACCGCAACAACAGCAGCCTGTACGCCAGCAAGATCCGGTGCAGCAAGAAGCGCCACGTCATACGCAACAAACAAACTATCAGCAGGACGATGCATTGGATATTCCGACATTTTTACGCAATCGTCGCAATCGCTAATAGTACAAACTTCAATTATATGAAAAACGGTTATTTACATGTATATGTGAATAATCGTTTTTTTTAGTTTAAGAGATGTTGTGAAAAGTAGCGTGGCTATGCATGTATAGGCAAGAAAAAGTAGATTCACAGATTCCCACCATCACATTAATACCTCCCCCTATGCCCCTATGATTCTTTAACTTTCCTGCTCCCAACTTTTTGTCGATTGGATTTGAATGTCGTAACAATATGTCATACGATTCTTCCAAATTTATGCAACAGTTAGACAAAAAACTCTGGGGGGGTTTGATAATCTTATTTACAGGAGGACAATACATGTATGCAGAGTGGATTCTTTTAATGAATTTTTTAATGAATCTCGTACTACTAAAATTTACCGCAACAATAACATATACCATCATTCCAATTTGGAGATTACTATTAGGGGCCTTTTGTAGTGCGCTGATCGCTGTTTTATTTATGGGAAACATATTCATGTTGCTTGTAAGTTTCATCGTACTATTAGGCATTGCCTTTTCATTTAAATGGAAAATATTTTACGAGCAAGGGAAGTGGATTGTTGTCGCTACTTTGCTCGCAGGTGGGTTAATAACAGCATTACAACCATTTTTGCTTGCATCTCCGTTTTTCGTTTATATTTTTTTATGTTTCGGCATAGTATGTATTAGTTTGACAGTGATGAAACAAGGCTGGTTTCAAAAACTGCAGAATGTTGCACAAAGTCGGTATGTAACGACAAGCAAAGTGGAACTGTTCGAACAACAAATGGAGCTCGTCACATATATCGATACCGGAAATGAATGCACTGAACCTTTAAGTCAGGCACCGGTCCATTTTATTTCGTTTAAAACAGTTCAATCGATGTTACCAGATGAATTTAGTGAATGCCTGCTCAAATGGAATGAGCAGGAGCCTTACTCACTGACAATGTTTTCTAAGGAAATACAGAAAAGAATACGTATTGTTCCTATTACAACGGTTCAAAAAGGCACATTACTCGTACCGGCCTTTCGCGCCACAATTGTCATTCAGAACAAGACGTATCCAAATCACTATGTTGTATTTACGAAAAATGATGCACGCTTTCCGCAAAATGCACAAATGATTGCACATGTGTTTGTCCTAACGAATTCATAAGGGAGGATCGATATTGCTTAAAAAAATTCAATCGATAATTTTAAACATACTAAGCTACTTTAGAAGAAAAAAAGGGACATACTATATAGGGGGACATGATTCATTGCCTATTCCATTAACTAGAGAAGAAGAAGTTGTCGTAGTCGAAGCATTTATGAATGGTGACTTGCATGCCAGAGATATGTTAATTGAAAGAAATTTACGTTTAGTCGTTTATATTGCAAGACGTTTTGATAATACAAGCACGCCGATTGAGGATTTAATCAGCATCGGTTCCATTGGCCTTATTAAAGCGATTGAAACATTTAATTTGGATAAAAACATTAAATTAGCGACGTATGCATCGCGCTGTATCGAAAATGAAATATTGATGCATTTACGAAAGACGAGCCGCATGAAAGGCGAAGTTTCCTTTGATGAACCGTTAAATGCGGATGCAGACGGCAATGAACTATTACTTTCAGATATATTAGGGACAGAAGAACATATTATAACACTTGATGTAGAACGTAAAATTGAGCGTCAGCATATGTTTAATGCCATTAATCAGCTGACACCTCGTGAAAAATATATTATGGAATGTCGTTTTGGCCTAAACGGAAAAGAAGAAATGACGCAAAAGGAAGTAGCGGACCATTTAGGTATTTCACAATCTTATATTTCAAGATTGGAGAAAAAAATTATTATGGATTTACGTGAATTCTTGAACGAACCAATTGCATAAGATGGTTAAATTTGGCGCGCATAGCGATGACCATTTCGGACAAAATGATTGAAAAGACAAAAGACAATCAAGTTCGGAAGGTGAAGTTGGATGCGTACAAAAGTGGAATTGTGTGGTGTGGATACATCTACATTACCAGTACTGAAGCCAGATGAAATGAAAGATTTATTTATACGATTACAGCAAGGAGAATGGATTGTTCGGGAGCAGCTTGTTTTCTGCAATTTACGCTTAGTGCTCAGTATTGTCGGCCGATACGCTTATCGTGGCGAACAGGCAGATGATTTATTCCAAGTAGGATGTATTGGTTTATTAAAAGCAATTGATAATTTTGATTTGAAGCATAATGTTCGATTTTCAACATATGCTGTACCGATGATTATGGGAGAAATCCGCAGACACCTGCGCGATCATCATGCACTGCGTGTGTCTCGTTCATTGCGTGATATTGCGTATAAAGCGATGAAAGCGAAAGAACAATTTATTGCGGAACATTTAACAGAACCCACAATCGAGCAATTGGCACAGGCAATTGAGATGAAAAAAGAAGATGTATTGTTTGCTCTTGATGCAATTCAAGACCCGATGTCACTGCAGGAACCGATTTATTCCGATGGTGGCGATGCGATCTTTATGATTGACCAAATTAAAGATAAAGTGACAGAAGAGCATTGGGTCGGCTCGATTTCATTGCAAGAAAGTATGAAAAAGCTAAATAGCAGACAAAAAATGATTATAGAAAAGCGCTTTTTCCTAGGAGAAACTCAAACGGAAATTGCCCAGTCTTTAGGTATTTCACAAGCGCAAATATCAAGATTGGAAAAAAGTGCGGTAGAATTGATGAAGCGGGATTTCCGTTAATTAGATAGAAATTCTGAGGGACTGTCCAACACGTAGGGCTGTCCCTTTCATCATAATTTCACAATGTTTGAATACTTATAATGAGGTAAAAGTAAATTAATGATACAGAGAGGATGGAGGAATGCGATTTTCATCCGTTCAGGAAAAGGAAATCATTGAGGCAACAAGCGGAAAATTTATCGGTTATATTGTAGATGCGGAGGTGGATGAAAAAGAAGGAGCCATTACTGCATTTATAATTTCCCCGCCAAAAAAGTTTTACCATTTATTTCAAGGGGAAGAGTTAGTTAAGAAAATTCTCTTTAGTAATATACTCACAGTCGGAAAAGATGTCATCTTAGTGAAATCACCGGATGAATAGTTCACGCTATTCATTGAAAATTAAACTATCACTTGATACAATGAGAGAAACTATTGTTGTAAAGTTGGGAAAAAAGTGACGAAAATCATAGAAAATTTAAAACAGATTCAACATCAAATAGAAATTGCAAAACAACGTGTCAATGCTGAACAGGCAGTCCAGATTATTGCTGTAACGAAAGAAGTAGATGTCAACCGGACAGAAGAGGCAATTGAAGCGGGACTTGTCCATTTAGGAGAAAACCGTCCTGAAGGCTTATTAAATAAGCTGGATTCGATTAACTCAGCTGTTTCCTGGCACTATATAGGTTCAATACAGACGAGAAAAGTAAAGCAAGTAATTGATCAGATTGATTATTTACATTCTCTTGATCGATTAAGCCTGGCAGAAGAAATTGAAAAAAGAGCAACAAAACGAGTGAAATGTTTCTTGCAAGTAAATGTTTCCGGTGAAGAATCGAAACATGGCTTAACGAAAGAACAAGCGCTGGATTTTGTAAAGCAGCTTGAGCAATTTTCAAAAATTGAAGTAGTAGGTTTAATGACAATGGCTCCTTTTACTGAAGATGAAACGATGATTAGACAAGTGTTTAAACAGTTAAAACAATTGCAACAAGAAGTGTCACAATTGAACATTCCAAATGTACCTTGTACTGAATTATCGATGGGCATGTCAAATGACTACGAAATTGCAGTTGAAGAAGGGGCAACATTTGTTAGAATTGGAACAGCTCTTGTTGGCTAAGGAGGATTAATATGAGCATTAAAAATATTTTTGACAAGTTCTTTTATTTAGAAGAAATAGAAGAAGATTATGCTCCTGCCCAAACGCAAACAGTGCAAAAACAAGCACCAAAAGCAGTTCAAAATGAACCACAGCAATTTTACCAGGATTATGGACAAAAGCAGCAACCACAACTCATTCAAAACCGAATGAAGAAGGAGCGTAAAATGCAACAGCAACCACCACGCAATGAAGTCGTGATGCAAAATCATAACAATGTTGTGAGCCTTCAAGCTGCGTCTTCATCGAAGAATTCCAAATTAGTATTATTAGAACCACGCGTGTATGCAGAGGCGCAGGATATCGCAGAACATTTGAAAAATAAACGTGCTACCGTTGTTAATTTACAGCGCATCGACCGAGATCAAGGGAAGCGAATAATCGATTTTCTGAGCGGAACAGTGTATGCTTTAGGTGGAGATATTCAGCGTATTGGAAATGATATTTTCTTATGTACACCAGAAAATGTAGAAGTATCAGGAGAAATTTCTAATTTAACGTTCGAGTAATTAAATTTTGTGAGGTAAAAATATGATTATATTTTCAATTGTATCAACAGCATTTCTTGTTTACCGTTTTATGCTGATTGGATACATATTAATGTCTTGGGTTCCGGCATTGCAAGAATCGGCTGTTGGTCGTTTCCTGGAAACAGTATGTGAACCGTATTTAGGATTCTTCCGCAAATTTATTCCACCGATTGGGATGATTGATATTTCACCAATTGTCGGTTTATTCGCGTTAGTATTTATCGAGCGAGGCGTCTATGGCGTCCTAGCATTTTTCTTATAATCTAATTGAACTCCTGCCATTGTAGGAGTTTTCTTTATTTCCGGTTGTTTCGCGGTTATCGGATTGAAATGGGGCAACATTCAACTGGAAAAGGTTTTAAATTGGCTGAATGCATGCTGTATACATAAATTAAAAGTTTAATTTAATCAGAAAGTGGAAAAATTAGTAACACAGTTTAAAAGAAAGTAGGAATTATGATGGAGCATTTAATCCAACATTTTCGTAAAGATGAACAACCTTTCATTGAGCAAGTTATTGGATGGCAGCGTGAAGTAGAGGATCGCTATGCTCCAAAATTGACCGATTTTTTAGATCCGAGACAGCGTTTTATCGTAGAGTCCATCGTTCAGCAATCAGATGATCTCCATGTGTTCACTGAAGGTATATTTGAAGAGGCGGAACGTAAACGAATGCTGATAGCCCCTTCGTATTATGAGCCGGCAGAAACGGATTTTCAAATTGCTGTATATTCACTGAATTACCCGACAAAATTTGTCCAGCTGCGCCATCCTGATGTGTTAGGGGCCTTATTATCGATAGGCTTAGACCGCAGCAAGTTTGGGGATATTCGGCTAGCCGATAATACGGTCCAATTTGCCATTGCATCGGAAATCGCGGATTATGTGCGGATGCATTTAACGAGTATCGGCAAAGTGAAAGTAAGTGCTGAGGAAATGGATGCCACTACACCGTATATCCAAAATGAGGAGCAATGGGTCGAAAGCTCGCATACGGTTTCTTCAATGCGCCTTGATGTGGTTTTAGCAACAATCGTTAATATCTCCCGCCAAAAATCACAAAGTTTAATCAATGCCGGAAAAGTAAAAGTTAACTGGACTGTCAGGGAAGCTGTGGCTTTTGAATTGCAGGAAGGCGACATTATTTCAGCAAGAGGATATGGACGGTTAAAAGTCATCCTGACAGAAGGACGGACAAAAAAAGATAAGATTCGATTACAAGTAGGACGTTTAGAGCAAAAAGTATAATTTTCAACTGTTTTTTAGGAAAACATGATGTTATTCCCTAAAGAAACGTTTATAATACTTGTAAGAATGTACGTAAAAAAGGAGAGTAGAACGATATGCCATTATCACCTCTTGATATACATAATAAGGAGTTTACACGTGGGTTCCGTGGTTATGCAGAAGACGAAGTAAATGAATTTTTAGATCAGATTATAAAAGATTATGAAATTGTTTTACGCGAGAAAAAAGAGCTCGAAGAAAAGATTAAAATGATGTCGGAACAGATGAATCATTACAATTCATTGGAAGACACATTACAGAAATCAATTGTTGTTGCTCAAGAGGCAGCTGGCGAAGTTCGTCGCAATTCCGAAAAAGAAGCAAAGCTCATCGTTAAAGAAGCTGAAAAAAATGCAGATCGTATTGTAAATGACGCATTGGCAAAAGCGAGAAAAGTGACGATTGAGATTGACGAATTGAAAAAACAGTCAAAAGTATTCCGCAACAGATTTAAAATGTTAGTGGAAGCACAGCTTGATTTACTGAATACAGGGGATTGGGATCAATTACTGGAATATGACGTTGACTTAACGGAAATTCAGGAAAACAATCGTAAAGAAATCAAAGAAGAGAACCAAAATGACGAAAATGCCGTGTATTAGTCAACGGTACTTGACATTTTATACAGCCTTTTCATATACTGAAAAATAATGAATAGGATGCACTTGCATCAGGCTTTGACGGAGACAGTAAATTTAACATTGTGGTATAGCGATTCGAGGATGGTGAGAGCTCGAACAAAGCAAGTTAAATCGAAAATCACTCCTGAGCTAAATAACTGAAATTCGAGTAAGTTATTTCGTAGCACACGACGTTACAGTGTCTAATGAGGCTAATTTTATTTAGCGAATTTAGGGTGGTACCACGAGACTAATGCTCCTCGTCCCTTTTTACAGGGATGGAGGGGCTTTTTTGTTATTTAAAAAGCTACCAAATCCTTAAGAGCATTAAAAAACATGATAAATTTAGAACGCTACATTATTAGCTAAAGCTGTTGATTAGAATTTAGGGGAAGATTGAACGAATGCTAAAATCGTCACGTCCTGTGACAATGCATTCGTGAGCAACATTGTGTTGGCCCCGACCCGGATTAGAAATCAACACTCGATAAGATCACTAGGAGGAATTTACAATGGTAGAGTATAAAGACACATTATTAATGCCGAAAACCGACTTCCCTATGCGCGGCGGTTTACCAACAAAGGAACCGCAAGTTCAGGCACAATGGGATGAAATGGATATTAACAAGCTAGTACTGGAGCGTACAAAAGATCGTCCTCATTATTTACTGCATGATGGCCCACCATATGCAAACGGAGACATCCATATCGGTCACGCATTAAACAAAGTTATCAAAGATATGATTAACCGCCAAAAATCAATGTCAGGTTTCCATGTTCCATATATTCCAGGTTGGGATACACACGGTTTGCCAATCGAGCAGGCACTGACAAATAAAGGTGTTAAACGTAAAGAAATGTCGGTTGCAGAATTCCGTGAACTTTGTGAGAAATATGCTTATGAACAAATTGAAAATCAAAAAAGCCAATTCCGTCGTCTAGGTGTACGTGGTGACTGGGCAAATCCATATATTACATTAAAACCTGAATTCGAAGCACGTCAAATCGAAGTATTCGGGAAAATGGCAGAGAAAGGCTATATTTATAAAGGTCTAAAACCGGTCTATTGGTCACCGTCTTCTGAATCTGCATTGGCAGAAGCGGAAATCGAGTATAAAGATGTTGAATCGTATTCAATTTATGTTGCATTCGGCATTAAAGACAGCAAAGGCGTAGTACCGGCAGATGCCAAATTTGTCATCTGGACAACAACGCCATGGACAATTCCGGCAAACTTAGGGATTTCAGTGAACCCTGAATTCACTTATGCTGTCGTTGAAACAAACGGCAGCAAATATATCGTAGCAAAAGATTTACTTGAAAAGTTATCAGCAACATTTGGCTGGGAAGATGTTCAAATCGTTCAGGAAGTACAAGGTGAACAGCTTGATATGATCGTTGCAGAACATCCTATTTACAAGCGTGATTCATTAGTAATGGTTGGTGACCACGTAACTGCTGATGCTGGTACGGGTTGTGTACACACAGCGCCGGGCCACGGTGAAGACGACTATCAGATCGGGAAACGCTATGGTCTTGACATTTTATCACCAGTAGATAACGGTGGCTGCTATACAAATGAAGCACCTGGTTTTGAAGGATTATTCTACGAAAAAGCAAATCCGGTTGTTATTGAAAAATTAAAAGAAGAAAATGCATTATTGCATGTTTCTAAATTTACACACTCATACCCGCATGACTGGCGTACGAAAAAACCGGTAATTTACCGTGCAACACCACAATGGTTTGCATCTGTTGAAATGTTCCGTGATGAATTATTAGATGCCGTAAAAGCGACAGAATTTACACCGGCATGGGGCGAAACTCGTCTTTATAATATGATCCGTGACCGCGGTGACTGGGTAATTTCTCGTCAGCGTGCATGGGGTGTGCCAATTCCGATTTTCTATGCGGAAGATGAAACACCGATCATCACACCGGAAACAATCGCACATATTTCAAAATTGTTCCGTGAACACGGTTCGAATATTTGGTTCCAGCGTGAAGCGAAAGACTTGCTTCCAGAAGGTTTTACACATGAAGGCAGCCCGAACGGCAAGTTTACTAAAGAGAACGACATTATGGACGTATGGTTCGACTCTGGATCATCTCACCAAGGTGTTTTAGCAGAGCGCGGACTGAAATATCCTGCTGACCTTTATCTTGAAGGATCTGACCAACACCGCGGCTGGTTCAACTCATCATTAATTACATCTGTTGCAATTAATGGGCATGCACCATATAAAGGTTTATTAACACATGGTTTCGTATTGGACGGTGAAGGACGCAAAATGTCTAAATCACTTGGCAACACGATTGACCCGATTAAAGTAATGAACCAATACGGTGCCGACATCATTCGTATGTGGGTAGCATCTGTCGACTATACAGGCGATGTTCGAATTTCAATGGATATGTTGAAGCAAGTTTCTGAAACATACCGTAAAGTGCGTAATACATTGCGCTTCCTGCACGGAAATGTGACTGACTTTAACGAAACAACTGACCGTGTAGCTTATGAAGAATTACGTGAAATGGATCAGTATATGTACATGCGCTTACAGGATGTTGTAAAGACAATCCGTGAAGCTTATGACCGTTATGACTTCTCAACTGTATACACAACTGTAAATAACTTTGTAGCTATCGAGCTTTCTTCATTCTACTTGGATATCGCAAAGGATGTTGTATATATCGAAGGAACAGATAATAAAGACCGTCGTGCAATGCAAACAGTTATGTATGATACATTAATGGCACTAGTAAAACTATTAACGCCAATTATTCCACATACGACTGAAGAGTTATGGAGCTACATCGAATTCGATGGCAAGCCACAATCTGTCCAATTAACAGATTTTCCTGAAGTAGTAGAACAGGCAAACTTTGCAGAACTACGTACGAAGTGGGTAAAAGTAATCGCAGTACGCAACGAAGTGTTAAAAGCATTGGAAGAAGCGCGTAATGCAAAAACAATCGGTAAATCACTGGAAGCAAAAATTTCGGTTTATGCAGATAGTGAAACAGTCGAGCTATTGAATGATGCAAACATCGATTTTGCACAGCTTTCAATTGTATCTCAATTCGTTATCGCAGGTAGTAAGGAAAATGCACCTGCAGAAGCGTTGGTACTTGATAAAACAGCGTTAGTTGTTGAAAAAGCTGACGGTGAAAAATGTGAGCGTTGCTGGACAATTTCAGAAACAGTAGGCGCAAGCGAAAATCACCCTACATTATGTAAACGTTGTGCAGATGTTGTAGAAAACTATTACGTATAAAAATCCGGAACGCTATTGCCATTTTGGCAATGGCGTTCCTTTATACCTTTTTTATTTTTTGAAAAAATAAATTATTTAGGAGTTGTACATTTTGGAACGAATCGAACAGAAGCCATTAACTCCTGATACGTTTCTGCAGGGGGTAAAAGACTGTGTGCCGACATTGCTCGGCTATATTAGTATCGGTCTTGCATTTGGTGTTGTCGGAATTGCTTCGGGAATTTCGGTATTGGAAGTATTTTTACTTTCGGTACTTGTATATGCAGGATCCGCCCAGTTTATCTTTTGTGGCCTGTATTTAGCCGGTGCCCCTGTAACGGCGGTCATTGCTACCATTTTTATCGTCAATTTACGGCACTTGCTTATGTCTTTGACTATTGCCCCGTACTTCACAAAGTATTCCATGCTGCGTAATATCGGGTTCGGGACATTGCTGACAGATGAAACATTTGGTGTTTCCGTCGTTAGTGCCGGAAAAGAAGGACGTCTTGGCGGGAAGTGGATGGATGGCTTAAACATAACGGCCTATACAACTTGGATTGCGGCATGTACGATAGGCGGCGTTATCGGGCAATGGCTGCCGGACCCGGAAAAATGGGGACTGGACTATGCTTTGGTGGCAATGTTTGTCGCACTGCTTGTTCTGACACTTGCGAGCATTCCAAAAGAAAAATTAATGCATTACATAAAACTAATCCTCATTATGGTTATCAGCATGTACGGGATGCTTTACTTTATGCCCGGGCATTTAGCTGTCCTGTTATCAACCGTAATTGTTGCAACGATTGGGGTGGCATTGGAAAAATGACAACCTCGGTAGCGATGGTATTACTAATTTTAGGCTGCGCCCTAGTAACGTGGATTCCTAGAATATTGCCGTTTATATTAGTGAAAAATATGAAGATGCCGAAAATCGTGCTGCGCTGGCTTGCCTACATACCTGTCTGTATATTGTCCGCCCTCGTAATAGAAGGCTTCTTCGAGAAAGAAGAAGCAATCGTTACGGTTCATTGGCTTAATGTGATGGCGTTTATTCCTACGTTATTTATTGCTTTACTTACCAAAAGTCTATCGAAAACAGTTATTGCCGGAGTGTTGACAATGGCAGGATTGCGATTATTTTTTGGTTGAAGGTTTAGAGGGTTTTGAGCTTGTTTAGTTGAATGTGACTAAACAAGCTTTTTTCATAATTAAATGTAGTAGCTGCTCTTTTAATAGCTAATATGGATTCGAATGTAGAAGCTTGATCACCGAAAGTAGAATCTTTAGCATGAAAAGTAGATCTTTTACCTAAAAAGTAGAAGCTGCTGCTTTTATTGTCACTTTTCACACATTAAAAATATCAGATGGTCTGATATTATGTTAAAATAGGTAAGATATATCGTAAACGGAGGATTTGCTGTGTATAAATATTACGGAATCGCAATAATTGCAGTCATTTTGGATCAATGGACAAAGTGGCTCATTGTTAAAAATATGGAATTAGGGGAACGCATCAGTGTGTGGGATCCTTGGTTTGGCATCTTATCGCATCGTAATCGTGGTGCGGCATGGGGCATGTTGGAAGGACAAATGTGGTTGTTCTCACTCGTAACAGTTGCTGTCATTATCGCAATTATTTATTTTAATCATACAGAAGCAAAGGGTAAGCCACTATTTCATGTAAGTTTAATGTTGTTATTAGGTGGTGCGGTCGGTAACTTTATTGACCGTTTATTCCGAGGAGAAGTAGTTGATTTTGTCGATGTTTTTATACCGGTAATCAATTATCATTTCCCAATCTTCAATATCGCAGACGCAGCTTTAACAATTGCTGTTGTAATGCTTTTCATTACGATCATACTAGAAGAAAAAAAGGATAAGAAAAAGGTGAAATAATGACAGTAGTCACATTAACAATAGAAGAATTTGCAGGGGAACGTATCGATAAGGCGCTTTCACAAATGGAAGAATCTTGGTCACGTTCGCAAATTAGTAACTGGCTGGATGCAGAACGTATTTTAGTAAACGGTGCAACCGTAAAACCAAAATATAAAGTAAAGCAAGGGGACGTTATTGAAGTAACGATTCCGGAAGTAGAAGATTTGGAAATCATTCCAGAAGATTTAAATTTGGAAATCGTTTACGAAGATGCCGACGTATTAGTTGTGAATAAACCGCGTGGAATGGTAGTTCACCCGGCACCAGGCCATACTTCAGGCACATTAGTAAATGGTTTAATGCATCATTGTAAAGACTTATCAGGCATCAACGGTGTAGCACGTCCAGGTATTGTACACCGTATTGATAAGGATACGTCCGGTTTATTAATGGTTGCAAAAAATGATGTTGCTCATGAAAGTCTTGTTAATCAGCTTGTTGAGAAATCGGTAACACGTAAGTATACGGCTTTAGTACATGGTCATATTGCGCATGAAAAAGGAACAATTGATGCACCAATCGGCCGTGACCAAAAAGACCGTCAAAAGCAGGCAGTTGTTGATAAGGGCAAGCATGCCGTTACACATTTCCAAGTAATCGAGCGTTTCGGTGAGTTTACTTTAGTGGAGTGCCGTCTTGAAACAGGACGTACTCACCAAATTCGTGTGCATATGAATTACATCGGCTTCCCGTTAGCAGGCGATCCAAAATACGGTCCAAGAAAAACAATCGATTTCGGCGGCCAAGTATTACATGCAGGTGTATTAGGATTTATCCACCCTGTAACGAAAGAATATTTAGAGTTTGAATCACCACTACCGGAAGATTTCAAACAATTATTAGAAGAATTACGCGGGTAATCGCGAACAGCCGTCTCCTTTTTTGGGGGAGGCTGTTTTTTTTAGGTTGGGAAGCATTGCCCCGGCTTTTATTAGAACTTTTGAAACAGATATTAGACATTACTGCGGCGATATTAGAAGATTTCAAATTATATTAGAACATTCACCACACTTATTAGAAAATCCTCACCTCGTAATAAATTCAAACTCTTCAAACATTAATTTTCAGTTGTCTGACCTTCAAAAAGTTTATTGACTTATAAAATAATCAAGCCTATACTGACAACAGTGAGCTACAGAACTTGACGAGAGCAAGCAGGTAGTCACGGCAAATCAAATCAATCTGAATATTGTTCACCTTTAATGGCAGTCCAGAGAGGCTGAGAAGGGATAATGTGAAGCAACGGAATTTTTGTGCGCAAAAATACCCGTGTGCAGTTTTTCAACATGACTTTTCAAACCCTCTAGAACTTTCTAGGGGGTTTTTTGTTTGAAACTTACATTGATCATACCCAGTGAACACGGAAAAAACGAAAGGAGAAAAAAACATGGAAAACTTTACAGTATTACTTGATGGACCATCGATGAACCGTGCGATTACACGAATTGCACACGAAATTATTGAACGCAACAAAGGCATTGATGAAGTGATTTTAGTCGGGATTAAAACACGCGGTGCCTATTTGGCAAGACGGCTTGCGGAAAGAATCGAATCGATTGAAGGAAAAGCGATTCGCACAGGAGAGCTTGATATTACATTGTACCGAGATGATTTAACACCTAAGCACGATCAGGCACAAGTTAAGCAAGTCGATATTGAGCACCAAGTAAAGGATCAGAAAGTTGTACTGATTGATGATGTTCTTTATACAGGAAGAACAGTTCGTGCAGCATTGGATGCCATTATGGACTTAGGCAGACCGGCACAAATCCAGCTTGGGGTTCTCGTTGACCGGGGCCATCGCGAATTGCCGATACGTGCTGATTATGTAGGGAAAAATATCCCGACATCAAGCGTTGAACGCATTGTCGTCAATCTAGTAGAAACAGACAAAGAAGATATTGTAACAATTCATAAATTTGAGGAATAAGTGAATACAGGGAGAGAACATCATGACGAAAGCAGTATTGGATATTCATGAAAAACCTACAGTAGGGCAGCTGATTACATTTAGTTTCCAGCACATGTTTGCCATGTTCGGATCAACAATTTTAGTACCAAAATTAGTCGGGTTAAGCCCATCCATTGCGCTTTTAACAAGCGGAATTGCGACAATTATCTTTTTGATTATCACACAGTTTAAAGTACCGGCTTACTTAGGTTCATCATTTGCCTTTATCTCTCCGATTATATTAGTGGCAGGCTTAACAGAAGCAGGTGTTTCCATCAACCCTGGAAATGCAATGATCGGGGCAATGATGGTCGGGGTTGTTTATGCAATCGTAGCATTATTAATTTGGAAAACGGGCTATAAATGGCTGATGAACATTTTGCCGCCGATCGTCGTTGCACCGGTAATCATCGTAATCGGATTAGGATTATCAGGCACGGCAGTAGATATGGCGATGAATGTGGACGGCGAATATAGCGGGCTTCACTTCTCGGCAGCATTAGTAACATTAGCTACGGCGATTATTTTCAACGTATTCTTTAAAAATATTTTAAGCGCAATGCCGATTTTAATGGGAATTGTAGTCGGCTATGTATATTCAGTCATTATTGGAATCGTTGACTTCACGGCAGTACACAATGCGAAGTTCTTCGCATTGCCGGACTTTTTAATCCCTGGTGTAAACTACGAGTTCCAACTTACAGGAGCAATTTTTATCGGGATGGTGCCGATTGTCATTGTAACGATTTCAGAACATATCGGTCACCAGCTAGTATTGGGGAAAGTTGTAAACCGCAACTACATTAAGGACCCGGGCTTACATCGTTCCCTGTTAGGTGACGGTCTTGGAACATTTGCTTCAGCGCTGATCGGTGGTCCGCCAAAAACAACATACGGCGAAAATATCGGGGTTCTTGCGATCACACGTGTATATTCAGTGTATGTCATTTTAGGGGCAGCGGTTGTTGCCATCGTCGTATCGTTCTCAGGTCAGCTGATGGCACTGATTGAAACAATCCCGACAGCAGTACTTGGCGGTATATCAATCCTGTTATTCGGGATTATTGCAGCAAGTGGTTTACGTATGTTAGTGGAAAGCAAAGTAGACTTCGGAAATAACCGAAACATGGTCATTGCATCCGTAATATTGGTAGTCGGAATTGGCGGGGCAGCAATGCGCTTTACAGAAACCTTTGCGATTGAAGGAATGGCATTAGCATCAATCATCGGTGTCATCTTGAATCTTGTATTGCCAGGTCGTGAAGTTACAGAAAAAGATATTTACGAAACAGAAGACTAAAATAATATACCTTTTAAAGATTGTCCAGAGAGGCAAGGAAGGGTATGACATGCATGAAAGGTTCATCAACAGGATGATGCCTTACCTTGTCACACCCTCCAAGCCTCGCTAATGATGATAGCGAGGCTTATTTATGACGAGATATTGTATATTTAAACAAAAAGTAGATTAAATATTCATAATGTAATAAAATAATATCAAGCTAGCATTTGCGCCGGGGCGTAATTGATATAAGCGGAGGTACTCACATGAAAAACTTATTATCGATGGAACATTTGTCAAATGAAGAAATAATGATGATTTTAAATCGAGCACAGCATTTCGAAGTTGGAGAAAAACCTGTGTTACAACGTGAATTTCATGTAGCAAACCTTTTCTTTGAGCCAAGTACACGTACAAAAACGAGCTTTGAAATGGCAGAGCGTCGACTAGGATGTACAGTTATTCCGTTTGATGCGGAGTTCTCGAGCACAACAAAGGGAGAAACGCTGTACGATACAGTCAAAACATTGGAAATGATCGGAATCGATGCAGTCGTTATTCGGGATAAGGAAGATGAATATTACAACGAACTTTTAGAAGGTATCGGGTGTGCGGTGATCAATGCAGGAGACGGCGCAGGCCAGCATCCTTCCCAGTCACTGCTGGATTTATATACGATTCAAAAAGAATTCGGGCGATTTGAAGATTTGAATATTACAATCGTCGGTGATATTTCACATAGCCGTGTTGCAAAATCAAATGCGACTGCACTTACTCGTTTAGGGGCAAATGTTCGCTTCCTTTGTCCGCCAGCATGGGCAGGCAATTTCGAAGCGGCACATAGCTGGGATGAAGTACTGGAAGACAGCGATGTCATCATGCTGCTGCGTATCCAGCATGAACGTCACTCCGTAAGTAAAAACTTCTCAAAAGAAAGCTATCATGCAGAGTATGGCTTAACAATTGAACGTGAACAGCGAATGAAAGAGCGGGCTATCATTATGCACCCGGCACCGGTAAACCGCGATGTGGAAATTGCGGATGCCCTTGTTGAATGCAGTCGTTCCCGCATTTTTGAACAAGTGCGAAACGGTGTATTTACACGAATGGCCATTTTAGAAACGATTTTGAAAGGAAGAGATCAATATGACTACAGTTATACAAAATGTGAAGCTACTCAATGAGGAAGGCGAATTAGTAGTATCTACTATTGTAATAGAAAACGGCAAAATCGCTTCGATTAATGGAGACATTCCAGCTGGCGCTAAGCTGATTGATGGTAAAGGCCATTTCGCATCACCAGGTTTTGTCGATGTACATACACATTTACGTGAGCCTGGCTTTGAACATAAAGAAACAATTGCAACAGGCTCGGCATCTGCAGCAAAAGGCGGTTTTACAACAATTTGTGCGATGCCAAATACGAAGCCGGTACCGGATTCGGTAGAAAACATGCAGCTCATTAACGGATTGATCAAAGAAAGTGCAGTAATCCGAGTATTACCATATGGTTCATTAACAAAAGACATTTCAGGTGAAGTACGCACGAATATGCAAGAGTTAAAAGAACAAGGTGCAGTCGCTTTCTCGGATGACGGAATCGGTATCCAGCTAGCGTCGACTATGTATGAGCAAATGCAGCAGGCAGCAAAAATCGATGCGGTTGTTGTTGCACACTGTGAAGATAATTCACTTATTTACGATGGGGTTATGCATGAAGGAAAACGCAATAAAGAGCTTGGATTACCAGGGATTCCTTCTATTTGCGAGTCAGTACAAATTGCACGAGATGTACTGCTGGCTGAAGCGGCTGGTGCACGTTACCATGTATGCCACGTATCGACGAAAGAATCCGTACGTGCTGTAAGAGATGCAAAAGCAGCAGGAATTAAAGTGACAGCAGAAGTTTGTCCACACCACTTATTATTAGAAGAAATGGACATTCCATCAGATGATGCGAACTGGAAGATGAACCCGCCATTACGAGCTGCAGACGATAAAGACTCACTGCATACAGCACTGCTGGACGGTACGATTGACTGTATCGCGACAGATCATGCACCGCACACAGAAGAGGAAAAATGCTGCGGTATGGTTGGGGCACCATTTGGTATTGTTGGTTTTGAGACAGCATTCCCATTATTGTATACAAATTTTGTAGCGACAGGGAAATGGACATTAAAGCAATTAGTCGACTGGATGAGTGTAAAAGCAGCCCAAATTTTCGATCTTCCATACGGAACATTGGAAGTAGGCGCTTCAGCGGATCTTGTACTAATCGATTTGGATAAGGAACAGGCAATCGATGCAGAAGGGTTTGTTTCTAAAGGACGCAATACACCATTTAACGGATGGACAGCAAAAGGGTGGCCGGTAGTAACGATGTTTGAAGGCAATATTGTATATCAGGAGGCAGAATAATGAAGAAGCGTTTACTAATTTTAGAAGATGGCACTGTATTTACAGGTACTGCATTTGGAAGTGATAAAGCAAGTCAAGGAGAAGTTGTATTTACTACAGGGATGACAGGCTACCAGGAAACTATTTCAGACCCATCATTTTACGGGCAAATTGTTACATTAACATACCCGTTAGTCGGAAATTACGGCATTAACCGTGATGACTTTGAAGCAATTACTCCTGCAATCCGCGGTTTTGTAGTGCGTGAATTGGCAGAGCAGCCATCAAACTGGCGCTCGGACATGTCATTGGGGGATTACTTGGCAGCGCAAGATATTCCTGGCATAGAAGGAATCGATACAAGAAAATTAACGCGCATTATTCGTACAAAAGGAGCTGTACGAGCGATTTTAACTGAAGCAGATGCCGAAGTAGATATCGCACAGATCGTAGCTCAATTACAGGAAACACCGTATATTACACACCATGTCCGCGAAGTATCGCCAAAAGCGGCATACCCGTCTCCAGGACGTGGAAAACGTGTTGTACTGATCGACTTTGGAATGAAGCACGGAATTTTACGCGAACTGAACAAGCGTGACTGTGATGTACTGGTCGTACCTTACAATACGACTGCCGAACAAATTTTAGCAATGCATCCGGATGGCATCATGCTTTCAAATGGTCCAGGGAACCCGGAAGATGTAGCAGAAGGAATCGAAACAATTAAAGGACTAATCGGAAAAGTGCCAATCTTCGGTATTTGTCTAGGGCACCAGCTGTTTTCACTAGCTTGTGGCGCGAAATCATTTAAATTGCCATTCGGTCACCGAGGCGGAAATCACCCGGTAAAAAATCTGCGTACTGGTCGCACGGATTTAACGAGCCAAAACCATGGCTATGCAATTGATATCGAGTCATTAAAAGATACTGATCTAGAGTTAACGCATGTCGCTTTAAATGATGGGACTTGTGAAGGGGTACGCCATAAGAAATATCCGATTTTCACTGTGCAGTATCACCCGGAAGCATCACCAGGTCCTGAAGATTCAAACTACCTATTTGACGAATTTATCGAAATGATGGAAATTGAAGCAGCAAAGGAGAACCAATATGCCTAAACGTACAGATATAAATACAATTTTAGTAATCGGCTCAGGTCCGATCGTAATCGGTCAAGCAGCGGAATTTGACTATGCAGGGACACAAGCATGTCTTTCATTAAAAGAAGAGGGCTATAAAGTAATTTTAATTAACTCGAACCCGGCGACAATTATGACAGATACTGAAATCGCAGACAAAGTATACATCGAGCCAATCAGCCTTGAATTTGTATCGCGTATTTTACGTAAAGAGCGTCCGGATGCCATTCTATCTACATTAGGTGGTCAAACAGGATTAAATATGGCAATCGAGCTTGATGAATCCGGCATTTTAGATGAACTAGGAATTGAAATTCTAGGTACGAAACTGGATGCGATTCATAAAGCGGAGGACCGTGACTTGTTCCGTAACTTAATGTATGAACTTGGTGCACCGGTTCCAGAGTCAGATATTATTCATAACATGGAAGAAGCAAAAGCATTCGTTGCAAAAATTGGTTATCCGGTAATTGTCCGTCCGGCATTTACACTTGGCGGAACAGGCGGCGGAATTTGCTATAACGATCAGGACTTACAGGAAATTGTAACGTCTGGTTTAAAATATTCTCCTGTAACACAATGTTTACTGGAAAAATCAATCGCAGGCTTTAAAGAGATTGAATACGAAGTAATGCGTGATGCGGCGGATAATGCAATCGTTGTATGTAATATGGAAAACTTTGACCCGGTCGGTATCCATACAGGTGACTCGATTGTTGTTGCACCAACACAAACATTATCGGATCGTGAAAACCAAATGCTGCGAAACATTTCACTCGATATTATTCGTGCATTAAAAATCGAAGGTGGCTGTAACGTTCAGCTGGCATTGGATCCTTACTCATTCCAGTACTATGTAATCGAAGTAAACCCGCGTGTATCGCGTTCATCTGCATTAGCATCAAAAGCGACAGGCTATCCGATTGCAAAGCTTGCAGCAAAAATCGCAGTAGGACTTACATTGGATGAGATTAAAAATCCTGTTACAGGTTCAACATTCGCTTGCTTCGAACCGGCACTTGACTACATTGTCGCAAAAATTCCACGTTGGCCATTTGATAAGTTTGAATCAGCAAAACGTAACCTTGGTACACAAATGAAAGCGACTGGGGAAGTAATGGCACTTGGTCGTACATTTGAAGAAGCGATTTTAAAAGCTGTTCGTTCATTGGAAACAGGCCATGTGCATATTGAAATGAAAAATGCGGATGATTTAACTGATGCATGGATTGAAAAGCGTATTAAAAAAGCAGGGGATGAACGTCTATTCTTTATCGGTGAAGCAATTCGCCGTGGTGTGACAGTGGAAAAAATCCATGAATGGTCTGCGATTGATATGTTCTTCTTAACGAAGCTGAAAAAAATTGTAGATATGGAAACAACATTGGCAGAAAACATTGGCAATCAGGAAATTTTACGCACAGCGAAACGATTAGGCTTTGCAGATAAAAAAATTGCACAGCTTTGGGGAATGGAAGAGCAAGCGGTTTATGATTTCCGTAAAGAGCATGGAATTATTCCAGTATATAAAATGGTTGATACTTGTGCGGCAGAATTCGAATCGAATACACCATACTTCTATGGCACATATGAGGATGAAAATGAGTCCATCCGTACTGACAAACCTTCTGTAGTAGTACTTGGCTCAGGTCCGATCCGTATCGGTCAAGGGGTTGAGTTCGACTATGCAACAGTTCACTCTGTATGGGCAATTCAGGAAGCAGGCTATGAAGCAATCATCATTAACTCAAATCCAGAAACGGTTTCAACTGACTTCTCGATTTCGGATAAATTATACTTCGAGCCATTAACAATTGAAGATGTGATGCATATTATCGATCTGGAGCAGCCAATCGGTGTAGTTGTACAGTTCGGCGGACAAACAGCAATCAATTTAGCGGATAAGCTTGAAGCAAACGGTGTGAAAATTTTAGGGACATCACTTGAAGATATCGACCGTGCTGAAAACCGTAATAAATTTGAAGCGGCATTACAAGAACTGAAAATTCCGCAGCCTCCTGGCGATACAGCAACATCAGCTGAAGGTGCGATGAAAATTGCGGAAGGTTTAGGTTTCCCTGTATTAGTTCGCCCATCATATGTACTAGGCGGCCGTGCAATGGAAATCGTCTATAACATGGAAGAACTTGCTCACTATATGACAAACGCGGTTGAAGCATCACCGGATCACCCTGTATTAGTAGACCGTTACTTAACGGGACAGGAAATTGAAGTTGATGCCATTTGCGACGGTGAGAATGTATTAATTCCAGGGATTATGGAACATGTTGAACGAGCAGGTGTGCACTCAGGTGACTCAATCAGTGTATATCCACCACAAAAGTTAACAGATGCTCAGAAAGAAACATTAGTAGACTATACGACTCGCCTGGCAAAAGGCCTTGGTATTGTCGGCTTAATGAATATCCAATATGTAATGAGCGAAGGCGAAATTTATGTAATCGAAGTAAATCCTCGCTCAAGCCGTACTGTACCGTTTTTAAGTAAAATTACAAACATCCCAATGGCAAATATCGCAACAAAAGCGATCCTTGGTCAATCGATTATTGAACAAGGCTACCCAACAGGACTGGCAAAAGAACAGCAAGGTGTATTCGTAAAAGTACCGGTATTCTCATTCGCCAAATTACGCCGTGTCGACATTACATTAGGACCTGAAATGAAATCTACAGGGGAAGTAATGGGGAAAGACGCAACATACGAAAAAGCATTATATAAAGGCTTCGTGGCAGCAGGCATGGAAATTAAAACACATGGTACCATCCTGTTCACTGTATCGGATAAAGATAAACAGGAAGCAATCAGTCTGGCGAAACGCTTCTCAACAGTTGGCTACCGCATCGTAGCAACAGAAGGTACAGCAAAAACATTTGAAGCAAATGGTATTAAAACAGATGTTGTTGAAAAAATCGGCGGTAAAGGCAAAACATTGATCGATATGATTCAAAACGGTGAAGCCCAATTAGTAGTCAATACATTAACAAAAGGGAAACAGCCGGCACGTGATGGCTTCCGTATTCGCCGTGAATCGGTAGAAAACGGCGTACCATGTCTGACTTCATTAGACACAGCAGAAGCAATGCTGCGCGTAATTGAATCAATGACATTTACAGCAGAAGAAATGCCGAAAGCGGAGGTAGTACACTAAAATGATTCGTCAAGAGAAAATGACAGTTGTAGCACAAAAGCAAATTGCGACGAACATTTTCGAATTGACACTACAAGGACAACTGGTTCAGGACATGTCGCCTGGCCAGTTTGTTCATGTAAAGGTGTCAAATACATTCGAGCCCTTGTTGCGTCGACCAATCAGTATTGCCAATGTAGATAAAGAAAAAAATGAATTCACGATGATTTACCGTGCTGAAGGTCGCGGCACAAAATTTCTGGCAACAAACCGTGAAAATGAAATCGTGGATGTATTAGGTCCGTTAGGGAACGGGTTTCCTGTTGAAGCGGCAAAACCCGGCCAGACAGCGCTTTTAGTAGGTGGGGGAATAGGTGTCCCGCCGCTCCATGAATTAGCGAAACAACTGAATGCGCGCGGCGTGAAAACGATCCATGTACTAGGCTTCCAATCAGAGAATGTATGCTTCTACGAGGAACAGTTCAACGCTTTAGGCGATACGTACTTTGCAACAGTAGACGGAACGAAGGGAACTAAAGGGTTTGTTACAACGGTATTTGATGAAGTAAAACCTGAGTTCGATCTGTTTTATTCATGTGGTCCATTGCCGATGCTGCGTGCTTTAGAAGGCTATTACCCTGAAAAAGAGGGGTACCTATCCTTTGAGGAACGGATGGGCTGCGGTATCGGTGCGTGCTTTGCATGTGTATGCGATACGACTGAAGGTTACGGAAAAGATTATGTAAAAGTGTGCTCGGATGGGCCAGTATTCCCGAAAGGAGTTGTCGCATTATGAGCCGTTTAAACTTACAATTGCCAGGTTTGGACTTAAAAAATCCAATTATGCCTGCGTCAGGCTGCTTTGGCTTTGGGCGCGAATATGCCCAGCTTTATAACTTGTCAAAGCTTGGTGCCATCATGATTAAAGCAACAACAGTGGAAACGCGTAAAGGAAATCCGACACCGCGTGTAGCCGAAACATCAGCTGGTATGCTTAATGCAATCGGTCTGCAAAATCCAGGGATTGAAAAGGTAATGGCAGAAGAGCTGAAGTTTTTGGAAAGCTATGATGTCCCGGTTATTGCCAATGTTGCCGGAACAGAAGTTGCGGATTATGTGGAAGTAGCAGAGCGTATTTCAAAGGCAACTAACGTAAAAGCGTTAGAATTGAATATTTCTTGTCCGAATGTAAAATGCGGCGGCATACAGTTCGGGACGGATCCGGAAACAGCCAGACAGTTAACTGCTGCTGTAAATGCGGTTTCAACTGTACCTGTATATGTAAAACTATCTCCGAACGTGACAAATATCGTAGACATTGCCAAAGCGGTTGAAGCAGGTGGTGCGGACGGTATAACGATGATTAACACACTTGTGGGAATGCGTTTGGACGAGCGTACAGGGAAACCTGTCATTGCAAACGGGACAGGTGGCTTATCAGGTCCAGCTATTAAACCGGTAGCGATACGTATGGTGTATGACGTTTATAAAGCAGTAAACATTCCGATAATCGGCATGGGTGGGGTAACTTGTGCACAGGATGTAATCGACTTTATGTCCGCTGGTGCATCAGCTGTAGCAGTCGGGACAGCAAACTTTGTTGATCATTTCGTATGCCCGACAATCATTGAAGAATTACCGGACTTGCTGGACACGTTAAATGTGGACCATATTTCAGGAATTATCGGAAGGAGCCACCGTTAATATGAATACAAAACCTATTATTGCTTTAGATTTTCCCGGTGAAATAGACGTTATGAGCTTTTTAGCACAATTCGAAGCGAAACTTTTCGTTAAAATTGGAATGGAACTGTATATGCAGGAAGGTCCTAATATTGTAAGGAAAGTAAAAGAACAAGGGCATGATATATTTTTAGATTTAAAACTTCATGACATCCCGAACACTGTGAAATCAGCGATGAAGGGCTTAGCGGGGCTTGGTGTGGATTTAGTGAATGTCCATGCAGCAGGTGGCCGTACGATGATGGAAGGTGCATTAGAAGGTTTGGAGGCCGGTACACCAGCCGGGGCTAAAAGAGCAGCATTAATTGCCGTTACACAACTGACGTCTACGACAGAACAGCAAATGCAAGATGAGCAAAAAATTGCCTTATCTTTAAATGAATCCGTTTTACAATATGCGCAGCTGACAAAACAAGCTGGTCTTCAAGGTGTAGTCTGTTCTGTTCATGAGGCACAGGCAATCCGTGAAGCATGCGGTGATGACTTTTTACGGGTGACACCGGGGATTCGTATGCTTGGTGGGGAAGCACATGATCAACAGCGTATTGCAACACCGGATGGAGCTAAAAAGGACGGTTCATCACTAATTGTTGTAGGTCGTGCCATTACTGATGCTGTCAATCCGGTAAAAGCGTATCAAGAAGTTTGTAACTTATGGGAGGCTAACTAAAATGTCATTACAAAACGAAATTGCACATGCAATGCTAAAAGTAGGAGCAGTGGAATTAAATCCAACCGATTTATTTACATGGGCTTCAGGAATTCAGTCACCGATTTACTGCGATACACGTTTAACAATTTCGGATCCTGTTATTCGCAAACAGATTGCCAATGGACTATCATCATTAATCAACGAGCATTTTTCTGACTGTGAAGTAGTTGCAGGTACTGCTACTGCGGGAATTCCTCATGCTGCCTGGGTTGCGGATATTTTGCAATTGCCAATGGTGTATGTGCGCTCAAAAGCAAAAGAGCATGGGCGCGGAAACCAGATTGAAGGAAAATATGCCAAAGGTCAAAAAGTAGTCGTAATTGAGGATATCATCTCAACAGGAGGTTCTTCCATTACTGCTGTTGAAGCGTTACGTAATGCAGGTTGTGAAGTATTAGGGGTAGTATGTGTTTATACATATAATCTGCCTAAAGCAGATAAGGTATTTGATGAAGCTGGCGTTAAATTTGTTTCTTTAACAAATTTCGATTACTTAATCGCTGCAGCAAAAGAAGCAGCTGCTATTCAGGAAGATGATATTCCATTCCTGAAAAAGTGGCATCAAGACTTAAAAACGGGAAATCTAAAATAAAAAAATATTAAAAATATTCGAAAACGTGTGAAGTTATCAAAATTATACTTTACACGTTTTTGTTATAGTTATATAATTCCATTATGCAAATTATCAGTTTTTTCAATAATGAAGTTTAATGAATTTAAATTTTATTAAACCGCATAAAAAAGTATTTCTAGTTGTTTTTATGTTGAAAAGACATAATTATAATCATAAAGCGTTAATTTTTATAGTAAATTATCGGAAAATTTAAATTTAAAAGAATAGTTTGCTATTGATAAATTTAAAATGTTAAATTAGAATAGTTAGAAAGTTTAATAATTGACATGTAAATATATTTTATGGATAATTTACGGAGTAGTACAAAAAATTAACAAATTATTAATATTTTAAAAAGACTGAGTATTAGCAAGGTTTAAATTTTTTTGAAAAGGGTATTTTAATCTATTTGGAAAAATTTAATATAGAGCGAGTTTAGCAGAGTCGAATGTATGTTTAAGAAGAAAGGAGCGGTTATTTAATGTCTACGAATGAATTATTAGAAATCCGAAATTTACGTACGAGTTTCCGAATTAAAGATACATACTACCCAGCTGTAGACAATGTTTCGTTAACGCTTCGCAAAAATGAGATTTTAGCAATTGTTGGTGAATCAGGTTGCGGGAAAAGTACTTTGGCAACATCAATAGTCGGGTTGCACAATTCAGTTACTACAAAAGTTGAAGGTGAAATACTTTACAACAATCAAAACTTAGTTAAATTGACAGATGAACAGTTTAATAAGTTAAGAGGAAATGACATTGGCTTCATTTTCCAAGATCCACTTTCTGCATTAAACCCATTAATGCGTATCGGAGAGCAAATTGAAGAAGGGTTAATTTATCATACAAAATTAACTAAAGAACAACGTGAAAAACGTGTTATTGAATTACTGGATCAAGTAGGGATTGCGAATATGCAACGTGTTGCAAGTCAATTCCCGCATCAGTTATCGGGTGGTATGCGTCAGCGTGTTATGATCGCGATCGCATTATCAGGAAAGCCTGCAATCATTATTGCGGATGAACCGACAACAGCGCTTGATGTAACAATACAAGCGCAAATTTTAGACTTATTAAAGTCACTACAAGATGAAATTCAATCAGGTATTATTTTAATTACACATGACTTAGGGGTTGTTGCTGAAGTAGCGGACCGAGTAGCTGTAATGTATGCCGGAGAAGTAATAGAGGAAGCACCTGTTGTGGAATTATTCAGAAATCCGAAGCACCCGTATACAAGGTCTTTACTGAAATCAATTCCTCAAACAAACAGTGAGAATGAAAAATTAGAAATAATTCAGGGGATGGTTCCTTCTTTAATGAAGTTACCACGCCAAGGCTGCCGTTTCTCATCACGTATCCCGTGGATTCCGCAATCAGCACATGAAGCAAATCCACAGCTTCATGAAGTTGCTCCTGGCCATCTTGTACGCTGTACTTGCTGGAAAGAATTCCATTTTGAGGATGAGGAAGGGAGCGTAAATCAATGAGTTTCATGCAAGTAGAAGATTTAAAAGTTCACTATCCGATCCGAGGTGGATTTTTTAACACAGTAGTTGACCATGTTTACGCAGTAGATGGTGTAACGATGGAATTTGACCGAGGAAAAACTTACGGTCTTGTAGGTGAATCAGGCTCAGGTAAATCAACAACCGGTAAAGCAATTATCGGATTGGAGAAAATCACATCAGGCCGTATCCTGTACGAAGGTGAAGATGTAACAAATGCACGCCGTAAACGTGATTCAGCCTATAACCGAGATATCCAGATGATATTCCAGGATTCGCATTCCAGTATGAACCCGCGTAAACGTGTATTAGATATTTTAGCAGAGCCAATTCGTAATTTCCTGAAGTTGTCTCCGCAAGAAGAGCGCAAACGTATTAATGAGCTACTGGCAATTGTAGGGATGTCAGAGGACGTACTTCTTAAATATCCGCACGAATTTTCTGGTGGACAAAAGCAACGTTTAGGGATTGCCCGTGCTGTTGCATGTAACCCAAAAATGATTATTGCTGATGAGCCCGTTTCGGCACTTGATTTATCCGTTCAGGCACAAGTTTTAAACTTTATGAAGGATATTCAAGAACAATATGGAATTAGTTATTTATTCATCTCTCACGATTTAGGTGTTGTTCGCCATATGTGTGACCACATTTCTATTATGTATAAAGGTAGATTCGTAGAAACAGGTAAGCGTGAAGATATTTACACAAATCCGCAGCATATTTATACAAATCGTCTGCTTTCTGCAATACCTGATATTGAGCCTGAAACTCGAATTGAACGTAAGCTTGAACGTCAGCAAGTTGAAGCAGCATATCGCCAGGAACAACATAAATATTACGATAAGGATGGAAAAGTATATCCTTTAAAATCGATTTCAGACTCACATCGAGCAGCAATGTCTGAAGATGAAAAGGAGCGTGTATAGTATGTGGAAAACGATAGTTCGCCGTGTATTAATAATGATTCCGCAGCTATTTATTTTAAGTCTCCTAATTTTCATATTAGCGAAACAAATGCCAGGGGATCCATTTACAGGATTAATTACTCCTGAAACAGATCCGAATGTTATTGAAGAATTACGTGTTAAAGCAGGTTTTTATGATCCATGGTATGTACAGTACTATAACTGGATAACAAATGCAGCACAAGGTGACTTCGGTCAAAGTTATACATTTAAAAAGCCGGTTGCAGATATTATTGGGGATCGTGCTATGAACACATTATTACTTTCATTGCTTAGTGTAATTTTCCTTTATGTGCTGGCGATTCCTCTAGGAGTACTGGCTGGACGTTACCACGATTCATTTTTAGATAAGTCTATTGTACTTTACAGCTTTATCTCTTATGCAATACCTGCATTCGTACTGTATTTAATTTTCGTATTCATTTTCGGATACCGGCTAATGTGGTTCCCGACAAGTGGTACGGTGGAAATAGGGGTAGATCCAGGAACCTGGAGTTATTATTGGAGTAAATTCTACCATTTATTGTTACCTGCAGCCAGCTATGCACTGCTAGGTACGACGGGTGTCATTCAATATTTACGTTCGGAAATTATTGATGCAAAAACAATGGATTATGTTAAAACAGCACGCAGTAAAGGGATACCGATGAAGAAAGTATATTCACGTCATATCTTCCGTAACTCTTTGTTACCGATTGCAGCGTTCTTAGGATTCACGATTACCGGTTTACTCGGTGGATCGATTTTCATTGAAACTGTATTCGCTTATCCGGGAATGGGTAAATTGTTTGTCGAATCCATTTCAAGTCGTGACTACAGTGTAATAACGGCATTAGTAATGTTATACGGCTTCTTAGCATTATTAGGTAGTCTATTATCCGATATTATCTTAAGTATAGTGGATCCGCGAATTCGCATAGACTAATCAATCAATTAATAATGACTAAGGAGAGGTGATTTTAATCATGGAAAACAAAAATGAACAGACATTAGAAAAATTAGAATCTCAAAGCTCTCCACCAACTGGTTTTCAAGTAATATGGCGAGAGTTTAAAAAAGATAAATTAGCAATGTTCTCATTAATAGGAAGTATTCTGTTAATGATTGCGATTATGATTATGGCATTCTTTACAATTGATCAAACTGAAGTAATGAAAATTCAATTATTGGATCGCTTTACTGAACCAGGTGTCCGAGGGTATATTCTTGGGGCCGATGAAGCCGGTCGGGACATGCTTGGCCAGCTCATTATCGGAGCGAAGAATTCAATTTTAATCGCAATTGCGGTTACGGTTATTGCAAATGTTCTCGGTATTATGCTTGGTATTATTATGGGATATTACGGTGGTTTCATCGATAATTTCTTCATGCGTATTATTGATTTCTTTATCACTCTACCAACTACAATGATTATCATCGTAGTCGTAACAATCATTCCATCATACGGGATATTAGACTTAATTTTAATTATTGCAGCATTTCAGTGGATGTCGACGGCCAGACTTGTGCGATCTAAAGCACTTTCTGAAGCACGACGCGATTACATTAGTGCTTCTAAAACAATGGGTACAAGTGATTTTGCGATCATGTTTAAAGGGTTATTGCCAAACTTAAGCTCGATCTTAATTGTCGAAGTGACATTAAGCTTTGCGGGAAATGTAGGGATTGAAACTGGTCTTTCATTCTTAGGTTTCGGTTTACCACCGTCAACACCAAGTTTAGGAACTTTAGTAAGTTATGCTATGAACCCGATAATTTTATCGAGTAAATGGTGGGTATGGTTGCCTGCATCAATATTAATCTTAGTAATGATGCTTGGTATAAATTATGTTGGTCAAGCGTTACGACGCGCAGCTGACGCAAAACAACGTTTAGGATAATAAGGGAGGAAAAACAGATGAAGAAAAAGAAAGGTTTAATGCTGTCATCAGTATTTGCTACGGCATTAGTATTAGCAGCTTGTGGAGGAGATGACGAAACGTCAACTGAAAAACCAGCTGAAAATGATGGGAAACAAACAGAAGAAAAAACAAATGAAGGCGGTTCTTCTACTGCAGAATCTCCAACATTACCATCAGAAGTTACAAATGATGGAGATGCAATCGAAGGCGGTACATTACAATTCGCTTTAGTAACAGATTCTCCTTTCCAAGGAGTATTCTCATATGAATTATATGAAGATGGTTATGATGCAGATATTTTAGGCTTCATGACAAACGAAATTTTCGAAACAGATGGTGACTTCCTTGTAACGGATAAAGGGATTGCGAAGTTAGATGTAGATGCAGATAACAACAAAGTAACAATCACTATCCAGCCTGACGAAGTGAAATGGTCTGATGGTCAGCCAATGACTGTTGAAGATATCATTTATGCTTACGAAATTATCGGTCACCCTGACTATACAGGTATCCGTTATGATGATGACTTCAAAAACATCATCGGTGCTGCTGAATATAAAGCAGGTACTGCAGATACAATCTCTGGTATTAAAAAGATCGATGACAAAACAGTTGAAATTTCTATGACTAAAGTTTCTCCGGCTATCTACTCTTTAGGTGATGGTTTATGGGGTTATGCAGTACCAAAACATGTATTGAAGGATATTCCTGTTAAGGACTTAATCTCTTCAGATGCGGTACGTAAATCTCCTGTAACTTTAGGACCGTTTAAATTAGATAAATTAGTTGACGGTGAATCTGTTCAGTTCGTAGCGAACGAGCACTACTGGAGAGGTCAACCGAAGTTAGACAAAGTAGTATTACAAGTAGTTCCTTCATCTTCTATTGGTGAAGCATTACGTACAGGTAAATACGATATGGCATCTGCATATCCGACAAACCAATATGATGGCGTTAAAGATCTTGAAAACTTAACAGTATTAGCTCGTCCGGAGTTAGCATACTCTTACCTTGGCTTCAAGCTTGGTAAATGGGATGCAGCTGCAAGTGTAAACGTTACAGATGAAAATGCAAAAATGAATGATGCTAACTTACGTAAAGCAATCGCATACGCAATGGATATCGAGCAAGTTGGTGAGCGTTTCTACCAAGGTTTACGTTCACGTGCAACTTCATTAATTCCACCAGCATTCGCTTCATTCCATGATAATTCTTTAGAAGGATTCAACTATGATCCTGAAAAAGCAAAAGCATTATTAGATGAAGCTGGATACAAAGACGTTGACGGTGACGGAATCCGTGAAGATAAAAATGGTGAAAAATTCGAAATCCGTATGGCAGGTATGTCAGGTTCTGATACTGACGAAGCGATCGTTGAATACTACCGTCAAAACTGGAAAGATGTTGGTTTAGATGTACAGTTAACTACTGGTCGTTTAATCGAATTCAACAGTTTCTACGACAAAGTAAAAGCGGATGATCCAGAAATCGATATGTTCATGGCTGCATGGGGTACTGGTACAAACCCATCTCCACTTGGATTATACGGTGAAGGAGCTTCATTCAACTACAGCCGTTTCGTAACACCGGAATTACAAGCATTATTAGTTGATATCGATTCTAAAGAAGCGGTTGATGCAGAATACCGTGCGGATGCATTCCGTAAGTGGGAAGAGTATATGTTCGAACAAGCAACAACAATTCCGACATACTTCCGTACAGAAATCATTCCAATTAACAAACGTGTGAAAAACTACAATGTTGATTATGCTAATGATACTATGGACAATTTACACCTACTGGAATTAACGGCTGACGCACCAATTAAATAATTATTAACAAAAAGAACCGCTTAGAAAATTTCTAAGCGGTTTTTTCCTTGTTTACTTTTTCAGTTGCATAACAATCGCTTCATCCGGTGTGACATAAAGTGTTTTTTGTTCAAAATAAATAACAAACCCTGGTTTTGCGCCATTCGGTTTTTTCACATGGCGAATTTCCGTATAGTCTACCGGTACAGACGAAGAGTCGCGTGCTTTAGAAAAATAAGCACTCAATACAGCGGCTTCCGTTAATGTTTGTTCATCCGGGTTTTCCGAATGGATGACAACATGTGATCCCGGAATATCTTTCGTATGCAGCCATACTTCGTTGCGTTTTCCAATTTTAAATGTCAAATAATCATTTTGCTTATTATTTTTGCCGACCGAAATTAAAATACCAGAAGATGATACAAATTTTTCGGGTTCAGGTTTTGTCGGTTTCTTTTTACGCTTTGCCTGGCGGATTCGAAGTAATCCTTGTTCTGCCAGCTCTTCACGGATCTCTTCAATATCTTTAGTGGAAGCTTGCTGCACTTGCTGTGTAAGCATTTCCAAATAGTGGATGTCTTCCGTTGCTTTATGCTTCTGTTCCTCAATCATAATTAACGCTGTCTTCGCTTTATTGTACTTTGTGTAATAGCTTTGCGCATTTTCGATTGGTGTTTTTCTCGGGCTAATCGGTATTCTAACTGTTTCGGCGTTTTCGCTGTAATAGTTTTCAACGTCGACGTATTCAGCGCCTTTTTCGAAATTATAGAGATTAGCCATTAAAAGCTCACCGTAAAGTTGGAACTGCTCCAGATTTTGAGCACGTTCATAATCTTTTTGCAGCTTTTTTTGTTTCAGTTTTAATTTATTCAATTCATTTTGCAACCAGCGTTCGAGATCACCGGCTTGCTGTTTCACCCGGTCCCGTTTTGCACGGGCGAAAAATACACGGTCAAGCAGTTCGCCAAGTGTTTCATAATTCGTAACAGCGCCTGATAAATGAGTTAGCGCTGTTGGCGAGAAATAGATTTTCCCTTCCTGCTCAACATAGGTCGGGTTAGCGCTCGTTGCAATTTCGTTCATCAGCTGTCTGCATGCTGTTACCGCATCATTTGTCGTAATGCGGTACAGTAACTCGTTTGCATGCAAAGGAGAGAAACCGGCAAATTGTTCGACAATATCTTTAGTAGTTGGTTGTTTTGAAAAAACCTCTTTCAACTCTACATCGGATAAACTTGTCAGTGCAATTTTTTGTTGTTGTGGCGGCGCGATATATTGCTGACCTGGTAAAACAGTCCGATAGCTGTTCATCGATGGCGGCAAATGTTTGATGCTGTCAATAATGACATCATTTTGAGCATCGATTAACAGCAAGTTACTATGACGCCCCATAATTTCGATGACGAGTTTTCGCTTTACGGCATCGCCGATTTCATTTTTACTGTCGATTTCAAAAGTGATTACCCGTTCAAAGCCGTCCTGAACAACAGATGAAATAAAGCCTCCTTCAATATGTTTGCGTAACAGCATACAAAACATTGGCGGGTCAGCCGGATTTTCAATCGACTGATCTGTTATGTGAACGCGGGAATAGGAAGGGTGGATAGAAAATAATAGTTTACTGTTTTGGCCTGCTGCACGAATTTGCAATACAACTTCAAGTGCATTCGGCTGATAAATTTTTGTAATACGTCCGGAAGTCAGGCTTTGTAGTTCCTTGCTCATCGAACGAGTAAATAGTCCGTCAAATGCCATCTTTATGCCTCTTTCATTAAATAAGTCTTTTTGATTGTTTAATCATACCATTTTTTCGTTTAAACCTGTAGTTATCGTAAATTACTATATATTAAGGAAACGTATTATTTATATGAGGGAAATATGATTAAAGCCTGTTGATTGGAATGGAGGGGTGGTGACTCCAGCGGGAGCAGCGAAATTTATTTTGCGACGAAAGCGCAGCGTCAGGAGCACTGACGCCTGAGACTACAGGCACAGGCCACGCCCGCGGAAAGCGTCCGCCCCGGTATGGAAATAAACTCCCTAATTATAGGAAGCCAATTCTTTCCTTTTTACATAAAATAAAAAGTATTTTATTACATCCTATCTATGATAAAATATATATTCGGATAATAGACGTTAACGCAAAATTGATAACACATATGCTATAATTGAAACAATTAAGTAAAGAAGGATGTGACGAACCTTGGTACGTAGTATGACCGGATTCGGCAGGGGGGTCACAACAACGAAACACTTTCAACTCACTGTTGAAATTCGTGCTGTGAATCATCGTTTTTTAGAAATTAATACAAAGTTTCCAAAAGAATGGATGGAATCTGAAGTAGTAGCAAAAAAAATGTTGTCGGATGCAGTTTCTCGTGGGAAAATAGATGTTATCATTTTTCTGAAGGAGCTCCATGACACTGAACAGACGATTCAAATCAATTGGTCACTGCTCAATGCTTTTCTCCAAGCAAAAAAGGAGTTGTCACAAACAGTTCCGATGGAGGAAAAGTGGACAATGCAGGAAATTGTAAGTTTGGACCAAGTGTTGCAAGTTGAAAAAATTGAGTTCATGCAGGATGAGATTATCGATGCTGTTAAAAATGCTTTGGCAGAAGCAATCCAAAACCTCATTGCGATGCGTGATCGTGAAGGGCAAGGATTGCAGCAAGTGATGCTGCAGTATAAATCGGATTTGGAAGCGCAAATTGCTGAAATTCGGCAATATTCACCGCTCGCAGTTGAAAAATATCGTGAACGTTTAATGAGCCGTTTAGAAGAAGTGGCAAGCGGTCATTCATTGGACGATCGTTTACTTACAGAAGTTGCGATCTTTGCAGAGCGGATTGATATTACAGAAGAGCTTGACCGTTTAGAGAGTCATTTTAATCAGTTATCCGAAACGTTAACTGAAAACATTGCGATTGGACGCAAGCTTGATTTCATTATGCAGGAAATGAACCGGGAAATTAATACAATCGGTTCAAAAAATCAGTCTACCCAATGTTCAGCAGCAGTCGTGCAGGCGAAGACGATTTTAGAAAAAATGCGTGAACAAGTTCAAAATATTGAATGATATAAAGGAGTTACTTATGAAAAAACAACGTGGATTATTAATTGTTTTATCTGGTCCATCAGGTGTGGGTAAAGGGACAGTTCGAAAAGAGCTCTTTTCACAGCCGGATACGAATTACGAATATTCGATTTCAATGACAACACGTAATCCTCGCGAAGGAGAAGAAGATGGTGTAGACTATTTCTTTAGAACACGTGAGGAATTCGAAGCGTTAATCGAGCAAGGAGGCTTACTGGAACATGCAGAATTTGTAGGCAATTATTACGGTACGCCACTTGCATATGTACACGAAACGCTAGAAGCAGGACGCGATGTATTTTTGGAAATTGAAGTACAAGGAGCAGCACAAATTCGTGAAAAAGCACCAGATGCGTTGTTTATTTTTTTAGCACCACCAAGCATTTCCGAATTGGAACAACGTTTAGTTGGGCGTGGTACGGAAACAGAAGATGTAATCGCCCGTCGTATCGCTACTGCTCGTGAAGAAGTCGAAATGATGAGTTTATATGATTATGTTGTAGAAAACGACCAAGTTCAAAATGCATGTGATAAAATAAATGCTATCATAGTAGCAGAGCACTGCCGCCGTGAACGTGTGGAAAAACGCTATTTGTCAATGTTGAGAGGAGAATGAAACCATGTTATATCCATCAGTAGATAAGTTAAAAAAACAAATTGATTCTAAGTATTCTTTAGTGAGCTTAGCTTCAAAACGTGCGCGCCAAATGCAAGAAGAGGGCGGCGAGCACTTAAGCTCATACGTTTCTTACAAACCAGTAGGAAAAGCATTGGAAGAAGTAGCTGCCGGAAAGCTTCGCAAAGTTCAACAAGACGCTTCAACTGTTTACGAAGACGAAATCTAGTTGGTAATTTACTAAAAGAATACTCCCTGAGTAGAAGCTCCCTAAGAATTTTTCTTTGGGAGCTTATCCTTTGAAAGGACGGTAAAATAATGAAAAGAAACAATATACTATTGTGTGTGTCGGGTGGAATTGCTGTATATAAAGCGGTAGCGTTAGTAAGCAAACTGTCTCAGGCAGGCTTTAACGTAAAAGTGATTATGACAGCTTCTGCACAAAAGTTCGTTACCCCTTTGAGCTTCCAAGTGATGTCTAAAAACGACGTGTTTTTTGATACTTTCGATGAAAAAGATTCCAATGTCATTGCCCATATTGATTTGGCAGACTGGGCCGATTTAGTTATCGTAGCTCCTGCAACAGCCAATATGATTGCGAAAATGGCACATGGTATGGCGGATGATATGGTGACAACAACCTTACTGGCAACGACTGCACCTGTATGGGTGGCACCGGCTATGAATGTACATATGTATGAACATCCGGCCGTTTTACGGAATATTGCACAACTTCATGAAGATGGCATCCGCTTTATCGAACCGTCTGAAGGATTTTTGGCATGCGGCTATATAGGGAAAGGGCGTCTGGAAGAGCCGGAAAAAATTACGGCACTCGTAGAAAGGCATTTCCGTGAGCAATCAGGAAGCGATGGACAATGAGATTTGCACAAGTAATCGTCGATGTTTCCGCATATCCGGTTGACCGTCCTTTCGATTATTTAATACCGGAAGATTGGGAAGAGCTGATAGACATAGGATGTCGTGTCAAAGTGCCATTTGGACCGCGCAATGTGCTTGGATTTGTCGTCGGCATTACAATTGAATCAGACGTTCCGGTTGAAAAAATAAAGCCGATTTCGGAAATACTCGATTTGGAATCTATTTTAACGGAGGAAATGCTGAGCTTGGCAAAATGGCTGAAGCATCAAACAATCTGTTATGAAATTGATGCATTACAAGTAATGCTGCCGGGTGCTTTGCGGGCCAAGTATGAGAAGTATGCTGTCCTGCTAGGCGAAATTCCGCAATTACCTGAAATGCTGCAGCCTTACTTCGAGAAAACTGAAAGAGTGAATTTAGCCCAATTTGAAAAGGCAAACTTATTAAAACCAGTAAAACGGGCAGTAAAAGACGGCCTTCTCAATATTGAAAATGAAGTGAAACAAAAAGGCCAAGTAAAACAAGTACGCAAAGTGCAAATCTATTCCCGTGAACAAATAGAAGAAGTTATCGGACAAATGGGGAAACGGGCACCGAAGCAGCTGGCATTAATGGAATGGATGCAGGAGCATGCGGGAGCCGTCGTTTTACCGGAACAAATTTATGAAGCTGTTCAAGTGACAAGCAGTGTATTAAACAGTGTCATTGATAAAGGGGCAGCAGCGTATATACAAGAAGAAGTTTACCGCGATCCGTTTACAAAGGAAGTCGTGAAAACAGACTTCTTACAATTGACAGATGAGCAAGACGTGGCACTGAAAAAAATTACGGAAGCGATAGATGATAAGCGTCAAGAGACTTTTCTGCTTCACGGCATTACAGGCAGCGGGAAAACAGAAGTGTATTTGCAGGCGATCCAGCGTACAATCGCAGACGGCAAAGAAGCGATTGTACTCGTACCTGAAATATCATTGACACCGCAAATGACAGAGCGTTTCAAATCGCGTTTTGGTAATGAAGTAGCGGTCATGCATAGCGGATTGTCGGTCGGTGAAAAATATGATGAATGGCGGAAAGTGCAGCAAGGGAAAGTTAAGGTAGTCGTGGGTGCACGGTCAGCTGTTTTTGCACCGTTTAAAAATCTCGGTTTGCTTATATTGGATGAAGAACATGAGTCAACATACAAGCAGGAAGATTCCCCCCGCTATCATGCACGGGATGTCGCGATATGGCGCGGAAATTATTATAATTGTCCTGTTATATTAGGGAGTGCGACACCTGCATTAGAATCGTTTGCACGTGCGAAAAAAGGTGTATATACATTGCTGACATTGTCACAGCGGGCAAAAAATCAGCCATTGCCGTCTGTTCAGATTATCGATATGCGGGAACAGCTTCAGGCAGGAAACCGCTCGATGTTTTCTGAACCGCTAATGGAGGCATTAAGGGACCGTCTAGATAAAAAAGAGCAGACCGTGCTGTTTTTAAATCGCCGCGGCTATTCATCGTTTGTATTATGCAGGGATTGCGGAACAACAGTGCAATGTCCTAACTGTGATATTTCGTTAACGTATCACCGCTATCAGGAAAAGCTGAAATGCCATTATTGCGGTCACGACGAATATATTCCGGAAACATGTCCGGAATGCTTAAGTGAAAACATTCGTTATTTCGGTACCGGTACACAAAAGGTGGAAGAAGAAATTTATAAGCTGTTTCCGGAAGCGCGTGTCATGCGGATGGATGTCGATACGACCAAACAAAAAGGGGCACATGAAAAAATGCTCGATGCGTTCGGTCGAGGCGAAGCGGATATTCTGCTCGGTACGCAAATGATTGCAAAAGGACTTGATTTCCCGAATATTACATTAGTCGGCGTATTGAGTGCCGATACATCGCTTCATTTACCGGATTACCGGGCTGCGGAAAAAACATTCCAGCTTATGACGCAAGTTAGTGGACGAGCAGGACGCCATAATAAGCTTGGTGAAGTATATATCCAAACGTATACACCGGAGCATTATGCGATCCAACTGTCTAAAGATCAGCATTATACACCGTTTTATGAACGTGAAATGCATGCTAGGCATATTGCCGGATATCCGCCTTATTATTATATTGCGCTTATTCAAGTTTCTCATGAAGACGTCATGTTTGCTGCAGAATATGCAGGACGTGTCGCGGAGTATTTGCGTTCCAATTTATCATTTAAAGTTTCCGTTATCGGACCGACAACAGCCAGTATCGCTCGTCTCCAAAATAGATATCGTTATCAATGTTTGATAAAATATAAAGTAGAGCCAAATTTAATTCCGGTTCTTTTACAGCTTATAAAACTGTATCGATCGGAATGGATTAAAAAAGGCATAGTGCTAACAGTTGATTTAGATCCGACAATGATCTAATGCATATAGAAAGAGGTATTAAAATGGCAATTAAAGAAGTTGTGAAAAACCCAGCGAATGTATTATCACAAAAAACGCGAGAAGTTGAAGTGATCGATGAAAATATCATTCAACTTTTAGATGATTTATATGACACGATGGTAGAAAATGATGGTGTAGGCATTGCTGCACCTCAAATTAATGTTGATTTACGTGTAGCAATCGTAGAATTAGGCGAAGATATTTTAGAAATGATCAACCCGATCGTAATTGAAACACGTGGTGAAGAAGAAGATGTAGAAGGCTGTTTAAGTTTCCCGGACCTGTTTGGAATGGTCAAGCGTCCAACTTACGTTAAAATCGAAGCATCTGACCGTGAAGGACGTATTTATGAACTTGAAGCTGAAGACTTTGAAGCACGTTGTATTTTGCATGAAATCGATCATTTAGACGGTGTTTTATTTGATTCGAAAATGACGCGTGTATTAACAGAGGAAGAATTAGAAGAGCTTTACGCGGACGCTGAGGAGGAATAATCGATGACAAAAATCGTATTTATGGGAACACCTGCCTTTTCAGCGCCAATTTTGCGTATGCTTCATGAAGAAGGCTATGATATCGCAGCGGTTGTGACACAGCCGGACCGTCCAGTTGGTCGTAAAAAAGTACTAACGCCGCCGCCTGTAAAAGAGGAAGCACTACAATTAGGCTTACATGTTATTCAGCCTGAAAAGCTACGCGGTTCACAGGAGCTGGAAGAAATTTTGGCATTAAATGCTGACCTTGTCGTAACAGCGGCTTTTGGACAAATTTTGCCGAAAGAACTGCTTGATGCACCGCGATTAGGTTGCATTAATGTCCATGCGTCATTATTACCTGCTTACCGAGGCGGTGCACCAATTCATCAGGCAATTATTGATGGACAGGCAACAACAGGTGTAACGATTATGTATATGGCGGAAAAACTGGATGCCGGGGATATTATTTCGCAACGGGAAATTGCTATTGAAGATACGGATAATACGGGCACAATGTTTGATAAATTAAGTGCCGTTGGTCGTGAACTATTAAAAGAAACAATGCCATCGATTATCGACGGGACAAATTCCCGCATTCCACAGGATGAATCACTCGTAACATTTGCGCGCAATATTAGCCGCGAACAGGAGTTGATTGATTGGAATAATGAAGCGCGTGCATTGTATAATCAAGTGCGCGGATTACACCCTTGGCCTGTTGCCTATACGACATTTGAAGGGGCTAACTTTAAAATCTGGGCGGCAAAGGTTGGCGAAACTTCAACAAACGCTGCACCTGGAGAAGTCGTGAAAATTGAAAAAGATCATTTTGAAGTAGCGACAGGCGATGGCAGTACATTGGCGCTGTATGATGTACAACCAGCAGGGAAGAAACGCATGACAGCAGAAGAGTTTTTACGTGGTACGGGCTCGAAATTACAGATTGGGGACCGTTTTGAATGAGTAAAAAGAAACAAGTGATTTGGGACGGTAATGTTCGGGATGCCGCTTTAACGATTTTATTGACGGTCGATAAAAGCCAGGCATACAGCAATTTATTATTACACCAAACAATTGAGAAATATAAAATCGATGCGAAAGACCGTGGCCTGTTAACAGAGCTCACATATGGAACATTGCAGCATAAACTGACACTGGATTATTATCTGGAGCCATTTATTCGTGGAAAAGTGGATATTTGGGTACGCTGGCTGTTGCGTATGTCACTCTATCAAATGCAGTATTTAACACGTATTCCAGCACACGCCGCTGTCAATGAAGCAGTGGAAATTGCAAAACGACGAGGCCATAAAGGGATTGCCTCAATGGTAAATGGTATTTTACGTTCAATTTTACGTGAAGGTGTTCGTTCAACCGATTTAATAGAAGATGCAAATGAGCGTCTGGCAATCGAAACGAGCCATCCGCAATGGCTGGTCGATCGATGGGTTGAAAGCTACGGCTATGATAAAACACGTGAAATGCTGCTTGAAAATAATATTGCACCATTGCAGACAGTACGTGTCAACACGACGAAAGCAACTGTTGAACAAGTATTGACAACGCTTGAACGTGAAGGTGTAAAAGCGCGCCGCAGTGAGTATATACCTGAATGTCTGCATCTTGAAAGCGGGCAGGCTGCACGTACGGGAGCGTTCCGAAATGGGCTTATTACGATTCAGGATGAAAGCTCGATGCTGCCGGCAAAAGTGCTGAATCCGCAGCCAGGTATGAAAGTACTTGATATGTGTGCAGCACCAGGAGGGAAAACAACGCATCTTGCTGAAGTTATGAAAAACGAAGGTTCAATTTTAGCGACCGATCTTCATCCGAAGAAATTGGATTTAATCGAAGAGAATGTTGCGCGTCTAGGATTGAATATTATCGAAACAGCTCCGCTTGACGGAAGAAAAGCAGCTGGCTTCCTACAAAAGGAAGGCTATGATGCCATTCTGGTTGACGCACCTTGCTCAGGTTTGGGCGTAATGCGACGCAAGCCGGATATTAAATATACAAAGCGAGAAGAAGATTTAGAGAGCCTGCAAACAATTCAGCTTTCGATTTTAAATAATGCAGTCCAGCTATTAAAACAAGACGGACGATTAGTGTATTCAACATGCACAGTAGACCGCAGTGAAAATGAAGGTACGGTACAAGCCTTCTTAAAAGAGCACCCTGAAATGAACTTGGTGCCGATTGAAAATTTACCAACACAACTAGAAGCGAAGCAACAGGACGGGATGCTGCAAGTATTCCCGCAAGATATAGGCAGTGACGGATTTTTCGTAGCTGCATTCGTAAAAAAAGGAGCGTCCAATTAACTAATGGAGCAAGAACAATTAAAACAATTTGATGAACGAATTCAGGATTTAGTGGAAGAAACAGCAGATAAGCCGGTACGACGTGTGAAAAAGGAAAAGCCACAGTTAAAACCTTCAATCTATTCTTTACGTTTAGATGAAATGAAGGAATGGCTAACAGCAAATGGAGAAAAGGCTTTCCGTGCAGCGCAAATATATGAATGGCTTTATGAAAAACGTGTCCAAACGTTTGAAGAAATGTCAAACTTACCGAAATCATTGCGTGAAAAGCTGGAAGCCGAGTTTGCATTAACGACACTTTCAACAATTATTAAGCAGGAATCAAAAGACGGTACAATCAAGTTTTTATTCCAGCTGCAGGACGGCTATTCAATTGAAACGGTATTGATGCGACATGATTACGGAAATTCAATTTGTGTAACGACACAAGTAGGATGCCGTATCGGTTGTACATTCTGTGCATCTACATTAGGTGGCTTGAAGCGTCATTTAATGGCAGGAGAAATTGTTGAGCAGGTCGTAAAAGTACAACAACAGCTTGATGAAACAGAAGAGCGCGTATCATCAATCGTAATTATGGGTATTGGTGAGCCTTTTGATAACTATGATGCAATGATGAACTTCCTTAAAATTATGAATGATGACAAAGGATTAAATATCGGTGCCCGCCATATTACGGTTTCGACTTCAGGAATCGTGCCGAAAATTTACGAATTCGCAGATGAAGGTATGCAAATTAACTTTGCGGTTTCTCTACACGCACCGAACCAAGAGGCCCGTCAGAAATTAATGCCGATTGCTAAAGCATATAAATTAGAAGAATTGATGGAAGCAGTAAAATACTATACGAAGAAAACAGGACGTCGTGTCACATTTGAATACGGTTTAATGTCAGGGCAAAATGATACAGAAGAAGTAGCGATGGAACTGGCGAAGCTGATTAAAAATATTAAATGTCATGTCAACTTAATTCCGATTAACTACGTGCCGGAGCGTGATTATATTCGTACATCACGCAGTAAAATTTTTGCTTTTGAAAGAACGCTTAAGGAGCAGGGGATTAACGTAACAATCCGCCGTGAGCAAGGTGCAGATATTGCAGCTGCATGTGGCCAGTTACGTGCACAGGAACGATCACACGAAACAAAGTAGGTGGACTATAGTGAACTTTACAGTGGAAAGTGATATTGGGTTAAAGCGAAAAATAAATGAAGATCGGGCCGCGTTTTTTGAGCGCCCCGATCATTTTAAGCTTGCGATTTTAGCAGATGGTATGGGTGGTCATAATGCTGGTGATGTAGCGAGTGAAATGGTTATTACCGAAATGCATGAACTCTTTAAAGAAGAAAATGCAGAAAGTTTTGCAACAAAACAGTTAAAGCTGGAATGGTTGCGTAATGCGGTGTCACATATTAATCAAAAAATATATCATTATTCATTAACACATGAAAATTGTCAAGGTATGGGAACGACAATGATTGCTGTGTTGCTTGACAAGAATGATTGCACGATAAGCCATGTCGGCGATAGTCGTGTATACCATATTACAAACGAAACAGTAAAGTTAGTAACGAGAGATCATTCTTATGTAAATATTTTATTGGAAAATGGAGAAATTAGTGAAGAAGAGGCACAAAATCATCCTCAACGGAACTTTATTTTAAAAGCACTCGGTACAGAAATATCGATTGAACCTGATTTTTATGAAATCACTTTATCAAATGAGGCCTTTTTACTCATTTGTTCTGATGGGTTAAGTAATAAACTGTCTACAGAGGAAATGGGCGAAATTATTACAGCAACGGCTTCCATTCAGGAAAAAGGAAAAAAATTAGTTCAGATTGCAAATGATCGTGGCGGAGAAGATAATATTTCCCTTATCTTAATGACAACGGTGCAGGAGGTGTAACAATGCTAGTAGGAAAACATATAAGTGGCCGTTATAAAATTTTAAAATTAATTGGCGGTGGCGGGATGTCAAATGTATATTTGGCACACGACATTATTTTAAGTCGTGACGTCGCAATCAAAATATTGCGTTATGATTTATCAAATGAAGAAGAATTGCACCGTCGTTTCCAGCGTGAAGCATTGTCTGCAACAAGTTTGACTAATCCTAATATCGTAAGCATCTATGATGTTGGCGAAGATGGGGATATGCACTATATTGTCATGGAATACATTAAAGGGAAAACATTAAAACAATACATACAAGAGTTTTCACCTTTATCTGCAGCGCGAAGTGTCCATATTATGAAGCAGCTAACATCGGCGATTGCCCATGCACATGAAAACGGCATAATTCATCGAGATATAAAGCCACAAAATATATTGATGGACGAAGAAGGCAATGTGAAAATTACTGATTTCGGGATTGCAACATCACTTGGAGCAACAAGCTTCACTCAAACGAACTCAGTCATCGGAACTGTCCATTATTTATCCCCGGAGCAGGCGCGCGGCGGTTTAGCAACGATGAAGTCGGATCTATATGCACTTGGGATTGTCTTTTATGAGCTGTTAACAGGAGAATTGCCATTTTCGGGAGAATCTGCTGTATCCATTGCATTAAAACATCTGCAGTCGGAAACACCTTCAGTACGTGAATTCGATGCAAGCATTCCGCAAAGTGTGGAAAATATTGTTTTAAAGGCAACAGCGAAAGATCAAAACCACCGCTACAGCAATGCAGAAGAGATGGAAGAAGATTTAAATACATGCTTATCATTACAACGCGTGAATGAACCTAAATTTATGCCGCCGGTAGATGACGGGGCGACAAAGCTGATCCCGATTATAAAAGATCCCAAACCCGTACCTATCCTGGTGCAAGAGCCATCTACCGGTATAACGGAACAAACAGTCCGGATTGATTCAAAACCGCCATCAGAGGAAGAACCGAAGCCGCAAAAAACGCCAAAACAAAAAAAGAAAAAGAAAAAATGGCCGCTAATCGTTGGGCTATTAGTTCTTTTAACAATTGGTGCAGTAGTAGCTGCTGTTCTCCTGACTCCAAATAGAGTAGTCGTAGAAGATGTGACAGATATGACGGTTGAAGAAGCGATTCGAATTTTAGAAGAGCAAGGCTTCGTTATAGGAGAACAAGAAGAACGCAACAATGAAGAGATTGAATCCGGAAATATCATCGAAACGAATCCGCAAGCAGGTCGGGAACGTGAGAAAGGTACTACGGTTGATTTAATCGTCAGCATCGGTAAGGAAATGACAAAGATGGAAGATTTCATCGGCAAGCAGCGGGATGAGGTAATGGATGCGTTAGAAGAATTTAACGACTATGATTTCAAAGAGGAATATTCTTCTGAGCATCCAGCAGGCGAAATTATCGCTCAAACACCTGAAGCCGGAGAGGAAATTCACGTCAATGAGACGGATGTTGTTTTAACGGTTAGCAGAGGGCAAGAGCAAGTAACGGTGCGTGACTTAAAGGCATTTAACGAAGCAAACCGTTCAGAATATGAAAAAAGCTCAGGTTTTAAAGTGAATGTAACAGGTGAAGAACATTCGGATAAACCGGCCGGTGAAGTAATCAGTCAAACACCAAAAGCAGGCACAAAGCTTGAAAAAGGCGGCACAATCAATGTCGTCATCTCAAAAGGGCCAAAAGCAAAACAGGAAAAATTCTATACAAATACAATTGAAATTCCGTACGAGCCTTTAGAGGAAGGGATGGAACAAGAAGTCTCCATTTACATTCAGGACAAAACACGTACAATGGCAGAGCCTGTAGAAACGATAACAATAACTGAAGATACTTTATATACAATTAAGCTGGTTATTGTTGAAGGGGACAAAGCAGCCTACCAAATTGTACGGGATAACAATGTAATTGAAAATAAAACAATTACTTATGAAGAATTGGCGGAATAAGGAGGAATTGGATGGCGCAAGCCCAAATTCGAAAAGCATTAAGCGGTTATTATTATGTTGAAAAAGACGGTGATTTAATTCAATGTCGCGCTCGAGGGATTTTCCGTAATCGCGGAGAATCTCCACTTGTCGGCGATTTTGTGGAATATTCTTATGATGGCGAATCGGATGGTTCAATCGATAAAATTCTGGAACGCCATAATGAGCTCGTTCGGCCGCCGATTGCAAATGTAGATCAGGCCTTACTAGTGTTTTCCGCAAAAGAACCGGATTTTAATACAGTACTGCTCGACCGTTTTTTAGTCGTTCTCGAGTCGTTCCATGTGCAGCCGATCATTATTTTGACGAAGATGGATCTATTGAATGATGCCGAACGTGCACATTTACAAACATACATTGACGACTATAAGAAAATCGGCTATGACATTATCGAAACATACATTGATGATCCGACATTGCTGGAGAAAATTGAACCATACTTGCAGGAAAAAACATCGGTGCTTGCTGGACAGTCAGGTGTAGGGAAGTCAACATTATTAAATACATTGCTTCCTGAGCTTGACTTAAAAACAGGTATTATTTCAAAAAGTTTAGGGCGCGGGAAACATACAACTCGCCACGTCGAGCTGATTGAAGTATGCGGCGGACTATTGGCGGACACACCAGGCTTTAGTTCTTTTGATTTTGAAATGATAGAAAAAGAAGAGCTGACATCCTGTTTACCAGAGTTCGAACGTATTAGCGAGAATTGTAAGTTCCGTGGCTGCCTGCATATAAAGGAACCGAAATGTGCTGTAAAACAGGCGGTAGAAACCGGTGAAATCCGTACGTACCGCTATGAACATTATGAACAAATTTTACAAGAAATTATTGACCGAAAGCCGAGGTATTAGACATGATTAAAATTGCACCATCAATTTTAGCAGCAGACTTTGCAAAGCTGGGACAAGAGGTAAAAGAAGTAGAAGCCGCAGGAGCGGAATTGATTCATATCGATGTAATGGACGGCCATTTCGTACCAAATATTTCATTTGGTGCGATTGCATTAGAAGCAATTCGCCCCCTTTCTACATTACCGATGGACGTACATTTAATGATTGAAAATCCGGATCAGTATATTGAACAATTTGCAAAAGCAGGTGCAGACTACATTACAGTACATGTTGAAGCATGCCGCCATTTGCACCGTACAATCCAGTTAATTCGTTCATTTGGTGTTAAACCGGGTGTTGTATTAAATCCGCATACGCCGATTGAAACGATTCAGCATATTTTGGAAGATGTTGATATGGTGCTGTTTATGACGGTTAACCCAGGCTTTGGCGGGCAAAAGTTCATTGAATCGGTTGTGCCTAAAGTGGAAGCATTATCGAAAATCATTAAAGAACGTGGCCTGAATATCGAAATTGAAATTGATGGCGGAATTAACGCTGAAACAATCGTACCTTGTGCAAAAGCAGGTGCAACGATTTTTGTTGCGGGTTCAGCTATTTACAGTAAAGAAGATCGCGCACAAGCTTTACAGGAAATTAAACAAGCAGGATTAGCGGCAATTCAGTGATTGTAGCAATCTGCTCAGGCGGCCCCGTTCATGAGGTCGCCTTTTCTTTAACACCGGATATATGGATTGGAGTCGACCGGGGCGCATTATATTTAGTGGACAAAGGCATACATCCACACAGCATTGTCGGTGATTTTGATTCTATTACAGCGGAGGAATTTGCGCGGATTTCCGAAGTTGTAGACCATGTTGAACAGTTTCAGGCGGAAAAAGATGAGACGGATACAGACTTAGCCTTGCTGAAGGCACTTACATATGAGCCACAGGAAGTTTTTTTAACGGGTGTTACAGGCGGGCGCTTGGATCATTACGAAGCGACTCTAAGATCAGTTTTTCTTATGCAGCAGCAGTATCCTCATATTACTTTTAAAATCATTAATTCTCATAATATCATTCAATTTTTACTGCCGGGTACACATATTCTGAAAGAAGATCATTATACTTATGTATCGTTTTTTGCCTATGGAAAAACTCTTCAGAACGTTACGTTGCGAGGGGTTAAATATGAAACGACAGATGAAGTGATTGAACAGGGGACAACGCGTTTCACAAGCAATGAAATAAAAGGTACAGGGTCTATTTCATTTAAGGAAGGCATATGTTTAATGATAAAGAGTAAAGATTAAGGAGGAACAACGCTGAAAGTATATACATTCCAAATGCCTAAGTGGTTAAGCGGTGTGGCAAGAGGCTGCGTGAAGTTGTTTCGTAGAGATAAAAAAGAAAAATAAAGATCCTGGCTACAGCTCATAGCGATTATGGGCTGTATTTTTTCTGGCTTTTTACGCAAAAAAATAGAGTACCAGCATTGCTGATACTCTATACGCGATTATACGCGCTCGATTTTACCTGATTTTAAAGCACGAGCAGAAACCCATACACGTTTTGGCTTACCGTCAACTAAGATACGAACTTTTTGAAGGTTAGCACCCCAACTACGTTTGTTAGCGTTCATAGCGTGTGAACGGTTGTTGCCTGTACGAGCTTTACGGCCAGTAATTACGCATTGTTTTGGCATTGTAAAATTCCTCCTTACAGCTGAATCTGAAATCTTTATTTCAGTTCGTTATTTCACATACCATAATAATTTAACATACAGAGTCAATGAGTGCAAGACATTTTGCATAACCTTTCAAGAAAAAAACCTTTACACCCCATTTTGCTTAATCAAGATTAAAAACTTTCTGGAAAAGGTAACGTACTATATAAACTAATTACTTGGGGGAATCAGTTATGAAAAAATGTATGGTTATCATCAATCCTTCTTCAGGAAAAGAAAATGCAAGTGAGTACGAAAAGAAAATTATTGGACAATTACATAATTATGAAGTTGTTGTGAATGAAACAGCAGGGGAAAAGGATGCAACCCGCTTCGCTAAAATGGCATGCGAAGAAAAATATGATGCGGTCATTTTAGTCGGCGGAGACGGTACATTAAATGAAGGAATCAATGGCATTGCAGAGCAGTCTCACCGCCCTGTTGTAGGAATCGTCCCATTGGGTACAGTCAACGATTTTGCCCGTGCATTGGATATCTCGCTTGATCCGGATGAAGCGATAGCGTTACTTGGCGGAAAAACAACAAAAGCTGATATCGGGAAAGTGAATGATCATTACTTCACGAATGTCATTGCGATTGGATTGTTGGCAGAAGCAGTCGGCGATGTGACGGTGGAACAAAAAACGTCACTTGGTTCGCTCGCTTATTTATTTGAAGGTGTGAAAGCGGCTATTCAAAATGACTCTTACGAAATGGAAGTTAAGGCAGATGGACAAACATATAAAGAAAATATGATGCTCTTCATCTGTGTATTGACCGATTCAGTCGGAAGCTTCCGCCGCCTGAATGAAGATGCCGACAAATCAGACGGTCTTTTGCACGGATTTATTATTAAAAGTACGAACACACTACAAGTGGTAGGCACAGCTAAAAACCTGCTGACAGGCAATTATGAGTATGACGACAATATTATTAAATTGAATGCGCATGAAATGTATATTAGCGCGAATGAAGCGCTTCCGCTGAATGTTGACGGTGATTTAATCAGCCAACTACCGGCGAAAATCTCCATTTTGCATAATCATATCGAATTTTTTTCGAAATATAGCTAAGTGATACGTTTCATAAATGGTTCTTTGTATAACAACCGGAAATTGTCGAATACTCTAATTAGATTGTGCTAAAAAATTATTATAGTATGATGTTGTTCCGTTTAAAAATATAGAGAAGCCTAATAAATAGAAAGTTTAAAAAACGACTTCAGGCTAGACGTAGATGAACGTTTTCTTTTATAATCGACTTTTGTGTAGTACAATATAAATTAGTCAAATAGAGCCAAGGGGGCATTCACTATGTCAGTAGAATTAAATAACGAATTCGGTCATATTGATATATCCAATGATGTTATTGCTCAAATTGCTGGTGGAGCAGCGATTGAATGCTATGGCATTGTAGGCATGGCATCAAAACATCAAATTCGTGATGGTTTAACAGATATTTTACGAAAAGAGAATTTTGCAAAAGGTGTGCTCATTCGCCAAGAAGGTGATGACTTACATATTGATATGTACATTATTGTAAGCTATGGTACGAAAATTTCTGAAATCGCTTATCAAGTACAATCCAAAGTAAAATATACAGTAAATAAAACATTAGGTATGAGCGTTAAATCAGTTAATATTTTTGTTCAAGGCGTTCGTGTTGCGAATGTGTAAGAGGAGGAAATGAATCGAATGAAGTCTTTAGACGGAATTAAATTTGCTGAAATGGTACAAATGGGTGCACATCACCTATACCAAAATGCAGCTTATGTAGATTCGCTAAATGTATTCCCTGTGCCGGATGGTGATACAGGGACAAATATGAATTTATCAATGACATCTGGTGCAGATGAAACAGAAGCCAATGTAAGTGCACATATCGGTAAAACAGCTCAGGCTTTATCAAAAGGCTTACTAATGGGCGCACGCGGAAATTCGGGCGTAATTTTATCGCAGTTATTCCGCGGGTTCGGTAAAGCGATTGAAAAAGAAGCTGAAATCGATGCGAAAAGCTTAGCGAATGCATTTCAGGCTGGTGTAGATACTGCCTATAAAGCCGTTATGAAACCAGTGGAAGGGACAATCCTAACGGTCGCTCGTGAAGCAGCAGCAAAAGGTGTGGAAGTTGCTGAAACAGAAGAAGATATGATTGTGCTGATGGAAGCATTCATCGAGGAAGCAAAACAATCATTAAACCGTACGCCGGATCTTTTACCTGTATTAAAAGAAGTGGGCGTTGTTGATAGCGGCGGCCAAGGATTGCTGTTCGTTTATGAAGGTTTCCTTGCTTCTATGAAAGGCGAGCCACTACCGGAAAAAAATGAATCTTCACTGGACGATTTAATTAATGCAGAACATCACCGTGTACAAGACTTCATGGACACATCTGACATTGAATTTGGATACTGTACAGAAATCATGGTGCGTTTAGAGGAAGATAAATCACCATTTGATGAAGAGCAGTTCCGCCAAGAATTGAATCCGATGGGCGATTCACTACTGGTAATCTCGGACGATGAAATTGCAAAAGTACATATACACTCGGAAACTCCAGGTGCCGTACTTGCAGCGGGTCAAAAATATGGTAGCTTAATTAAAATTAAAGTAGACAATATGCGTGAACAGCATTCTGCGATTGTCAACGATGCTCCACAAGCACCTGCGAAACAGCAAAAAACAAAAGTGCCATATGCGATTGTAACGATTGCAATGGGTGAAGGTGTATCCAATCTTCTACGCTCGATCGGTGCTTCTTATGTAATTGAAGGCGGACAGACGATGAACCCTTCTACAGAAGATATCGTAAAGGCTGTAAAAGAAATTGGGGCAGAGCGTGTACTAATTTTACCGAACAACAAAAATATCATTATGGCGGCAGAGCAAGCAGCTGAACTTCTGGATATTGAAGCAGCGGTTGTACCGACAAAAACGATCCCTCAAGGAATGGCAGCTGTTTTAGCATTCAATCCTGCTGAGTCGGTTGAAACGAATAAGGCAAACATGACACAAGGCTTTGCACATGTGAAGACAGGTCAAGTAACTTTTGCAGTACGTGATACATCGATCGACGGTGTTGAAATTCGCAAAGATGATTATATGGCATTAGCTGAAGGTAAAATTATTTTATCCACTCCTGAAATGATGGACGCAGCGAAAAAAGTGCTTGAAGGATTAATGGATGAAGATTCAGAAATCATCACAATCATTTATGGTGAAGATGCGACAGCAGAACAAGCCGATGAATTACAAAACTTTATCGAAGAAAATTATCCGGATGCTGAAGTGGAAATAGTTGAAGGTAAGCAATCCCTGTATCCGTTCATTTTATCCGTAGAATAAAATCAATAGTGAAAGCAGTGTGTACACTCATGTATGCACTGCTTTCATTATGTTTAAGCAGAGTGACATGGGTTTTTAATCGGTATCGGTAGTGTTTCCTATATTGGATTAGTTAAGGGGGAATAATTCTAGCATATTTCCTTACTGCTTACATGCCAGCGTAAACTTATGGAGGATAATCCTCAATTTGGTTATTATTCTGTTTTTACAACAAGAAGTTTGTTAATTGCAGAGAAAATGAGTACACTAGGAGTAAATGAAAGTATGAAAGAATATGGGGGGATAACTTTATGAAATTTACATCGGTTTTTGATATTATTGGACCTGTTATGATTGGTCCGTCCTCTTCACATACAGCAGGGGCAGCACGAATTGGACGTGTTGCACGCGACTTGTTTGGACGTCAGCCGAAATGGGCGAAAATTTATTTATACGGTTCTTTTGCCGAAACATACCGCGGCCATGGTACAGATGTGGCGATTGTCGGTGGATTACTAGATTATGATACGGATGATGAACGGATTAAAACTTCTTTTGCGGAAGCAGAAAAGGCAGGTCTACAGTTTGAGTTTATTCCGGAAACAGCTAATAAAGAGCATCCGAATACTGCGCGGATTTTAATGGGTGATGACGAATCAGAAATGAGCGTTGAAGGCATTTCGATCGGCGGAGGTAAAATTGAAATTAGTGAAGTGAATGGATTTAAGCTGCGTCTGACAGGCGGGATGCCGGCAATTTTAGTTGTGCATGATGACCGTGCAGGCTGTATTGCAAACGTGGCGAACTGTCTAGCCATGCATGATGTTAATATTGGACATATGGAAGTATCGCGTATTGAACGTGGTTTAACCGCTTTAATGGTAATAGAAGTCGATCAAAACATTGATCAGCGTCTATTAGAGCAAATTTCATACATTCCACATATTACGAAAGTATCGAAAATTAATAACTAAGGAGTGACAAATATGGATGTTTTATTCCGCAGTGTTCGTGAGTTAGTGGAGTTAGCCGAAAGAGAAGGAAAGCTTATTTCTGAATTGATGATCGAGCAGGAAATGTTAATTACAGGTCGCTCGCGTGAAGAAATCTTTACACAGATGGACCGCAACTTAACGATTATGGAAGAAGCAGTAGAGCGCGGCCTAAAAGGTGTACAGTCCGTAACAGGTTTAACAGGTGGCGATGCTGTACTCATTCAAAATTATATTAAAAAAGGTAATACATTAGCCGGAGACCTTTTACTTGATGCTGTCAGCAAAGCTGTTGCAACAAATGAAGTGAACGCGGCAATGGGTACAATTTGTGCGACTCCAACTGCAGGTTCAGCGGGAGTAGTTCCGGGGACATTATTTGCAGTTCAGAATAAATTAAATCCGACACGTGAACAAATGATTCGTTATTTATTCACATCGGGAGCGTTTGGATTTATCGTTGCGAACAATGCATCAATTTCAGGTGCGGAAGGCGGCTGTCAGGCGGAAGTCGGCAGTGCATCGGCAATGGCGGCAGCAGCGATTGTAGAAATGGCTGGCGGAACAGCGCAGCAAAGTTCGGAAGCATTTGCAATCACGCTGAAAAATATGCTCGGATTAGTATGTGATCCGGTTGCAGGCTTGGTGGAAGTACCTTGTGTGAAACGTAATGCAATGGGTGCATCCAACTCATTAGTCGCAGCGGATATGGCATTAGCAGGAGTGACAAGCCGCATTCCATGTGATGAGGTTATCGGCGCAATGTACCGAATCGGTCAGGCGATGAGCCCGAACTTGAAAGAAACGGCGCGGGGCGGTTTAGCTGCAACACCAACAGGCAAAGCCATTACCCATGCAATCTTTGAAGGCGGAGACCTGAAAAGCCTACTAAAATCACGTGTAGGCAGTAACTAACTATCAGTTCAGAAACTGATGAAATTGAATATAGAAATCTTAAAGTACTAAATAACTAAAAAAAGAACACAAATTTTTGTGTTCTTTTTTTAGTTTGTGAGGGAACATATGCACCCATTTTATGATATTGTTAAATTATAAAAAATTCGTAAAGGAAGTGTCGACAATGATTCATGAGCCAGTTTCACAATTAAAGGGAATCGGAAAAGAAACAGCCGAAAATTTAATGAAAATTGGCATCGAGACAATCCATGACTTGATTTGGACATTTCCATACCGCCATGAAGATTTTCGATTAAAAGATTTAACTGAAACACCGCATAATGAGCGTGTGACGATTGAAGCACGTGTCGAAAGTGAACCGACCGTATTATTTTTAGGGAAAAATAAATCCCGACTACAATTTACGGCTCTTGCAGGAAGACATTTAATTAAAGTTGTGTTTTTCAATCAAAATTATTTGCGGCAAAAAATTTCAACTGGCGGCATAATTACGGTTACCGGAAAATGGGATCGCGGACGTCAAGTTATTGTCGGATCGTCCGTGACATTCGGGCCGAAGACAGAACAAGTTGATTTTGAGCCTGTTTATAGTTTGAAAGGGAATATTCAGCAAAAGCGCTTCCGTAAATATATGCGCCAGGCGTTGGATACCGTAATGGAACAACTGCCTGAAACATTGCCGAATTATCTGCGAGAGAGCTATCAGTTAGTTAACATTCAAGATGCGCTTGAAGGGGTACACTTTCCGCAAAGTGCAGACCATGCAAAACAGGCGCGACGCCGCTTCGTATACGAAGAATTACTGCAGTTCCAGCTGCGTATTCAAGCATTGAGAAAAGCGAATAAGGAAAATGAAAAAGGGATTTCCGTTCGCTTTGATCTGGAAAAATTAAAGGAATTTATTTCGACTCTGCCGTATGAGTTAACAGGTGCACAAAAGCGGGTTGTCAATGAAATTTGCAAAGATTTATTGCTGCCGCAACGTATGAACCGCCTACTTCAAGGGGATGTTGGTTCAGGGAAGACGGTCGTGGCGGCAATCGGCCTATATGCAGCTGTAACGGCTGGGTATCAGGGGGCTTTAATGGCACCGACTGAAATTTTAGCAGAACAGCATGCGGAAAACTTGCATATGTGGTTTGATCCGATCGGCGTCAGGATAGCTCTATTATCGGGCTCCACAAAAACAAAGGCGCGCCGTGAATTATTGGCGCAGCTGGCAGCAGGAGAAATCGATATTCTCATTGGGACACATGCACTCATTCAGCCGGATGTTGAATTCAAGAAGCTGGGATTTGTCATTACAGATGAACAGCATCGTTTTGGTGTAGAACAACGTCGAGTACTGCGTGAAAAAGGTGAAAATCCGGATGTGCTATTCATGACCGCAACACCTATTCCGCGTACATTAGCCATTACAGCTTTTGGCGAGATGGATGTCTCGATTATTGATGAATTGCCTGCAGGGCGGAAAGAGATTGAAACACATTGGCTGAAGAAAGAACAGCTGAACAGTGTATTGATGCGCATGACGCAAGAACTTGAAGCAGGCCGCCAAGCGTATGTCATTGCTCCGTTAATCGAAGAGTCCGATAAACTGGATGTGCAAAATGCAGTGGAAGCCTACGAACAATTGAAGGCGTATTTCGGCACCCGTTTTGAAATCGGCCTTATGCATGGTCGACTGCATTCGGACGAAAAAGATGCGGTCATGCGAGCATTTAGTGATGGGGAAATTCATGTGCTTGTATCGACAACTGTTGTCGAAGTTGGGGTAAACGTTCCAAACGCAACATTCATGACAATTTATGATGCCGAGCGTTTTGGTTTAGCACAGCTTCACCAGCTGCGAGGTCGTGTCGGCCGTGGAGAATATCAATCCTATTGTGTACTGATTGCCGATCCGAAAACAGATGAAGGAAAAGAACGTATGATGAGTATGACCGAGACGAATGACGGTTTCCGCCTGGCCGAAAAAGATTTGGAGCTGCGCGGATCAGGCGATTTCTTCGGGAAACGACAAAGCGGATTGCCGGAATTTAAATTGGCCGACCTTGTCCATGATTACCGGGCACTTGAAACGGCAAGACAGGATGCCGAGAAAATGCTTTATGATGAAGCATTTTGGCAAGATCCGGAATATGAATTTTTACGAGAAGATTTAACGGCTTCTGGCGTTCTGCAAGGAGAACGAATTGATTAAACGATTAGAACCTGTAATTGGTGGAAAACTATTTAGGCTACTTAAAAATGCTGAAAAGAGGTTATAAGATGGGAAACCTGTATCCGTATTTCGTGTTAAATGGACAAGCAAAAGAGGCAGTGGTGTTATATGCAGAACTGTTTAATGCCAAAAGTGTAACGATTTCAACTTTTGGAGAATTACCGCCAAATCCTGAGCGCCCTATTCCACCAGAAGCAAAAGATTTGGTAATGAATGCTCAAATTGAACTGCAGGAAGGTCAAATGATGTTTTCCGATACGTATCCGGGCTCTCCGCAAGTGACGGTAGGGGACAATATCAGCATTGCCTATACGTCAAAAGACGAGCAGGAAATCCGATATATTTTCGATGGTTTAAGAGAAGGCGGAAAGGTCGTAATGGAGTTACAGGAGACCTTTTGGAGCAAGTGCTATGGGCAAGTAACAGATAAGTTTGGTGTGCTGTGGCAGCTAAGCCTTGAAGCATAAGATTTTAGGAACGCGACAAAAAGTTGTTGCGTTCTTTTTTTTATACATGTATATTGATATTAGTACCAAGTGCTAATACTAATCTTTTAGAAAATTAAAGGTAGGTAACAAATACGATGAAGCGTTCCAAAAAAGAGCGACAGTCGTTATTGACTGAACAGATCGCAGACAATCCTTTCGTGACAGATGAACAATTAGCAGCTGAATTTAATGTGAGCGTTCAAACAATTCGATTGGATCGCATGGAACTCGCTATTCCGGAATTGCGTGAACGTATTAAAGATGTTGCTGCTAAAAAATATGATGAAGTAAAATCATTGCCACTTGATGAAGTCATCGGTGAAATTATTGATATAGAGCTGGATAATCGGGCAATTTCAATATTTGATGTTGGAGAAGAGCATGTATTTCAGCGCAACGGCATAGCGCGCGGTCACCATTTATTTGCACAGGCTAATTCTTTGGCGGTAGCAGTAATTGATGATGAGCTTGCCCTTACTGTAAAATCAAATGTAGCTTTCGTGAAACCGGTTCGAGCAGGAAACCGCGTCGTAACGAAGGCAGTTGTAAAAGGGAAAAACCCTGATAAAAACCGTACATTTATCGAAGTGACTTCTTCTGTTGATAATGAAATAGTTTTCAAGGGAGAGTTTGAAATGTATCGGATGAAAGGTGAAGAAACAACATGAAAATAGCAGTAGATGGTATGGGTGGAGATAACGCACCACAGGCAATCGTGGAAGGTGTCTTCATGGCCCTTGAAGATTTTCCGAAATTAACAATTGATTTATATGGCGATGAACAAAAAATGGCACCGTATTTAAAAAATCACGATCGCCTAACGGTTGTTCATTGTAGTGAAGTTGTAGAGGCAGAGGATGACCCGGCACGCGCAGTACGCCGCAAAAAGGATTCTTCAATGGCTCGTATGCTGGATGCGGTTGCTGAAGGAAAGGCGGACGCTTGTTTATCTGCAGGAAATACTGGTGCTTTAATGGCAGGCGGACTTTTCAAAGTAGGGCGTATTGATGGGGTAGCGCGTCCTGCATTGGCAACGACATTACCGACGATGAATGGTGATGGCTTCCTTATGCTTGATTTAGGGGCAAATGCAGATGCAAAACCTGAAAACTTATTACAGTACGCAATTATGGGTGATATCTATGTGAAGCAGGTACGCGGTCAAAAAGCACCTCGTATTGGTTTATTAAATATCGGAACTGAAGATAAAAAAGGTAATGAATTAACGAAAGCGGCATTCACTTTACTGAAAGAAGCGGATTTTAACTTTGAAGGCAATGTAGAAGCACGCGAATTACTGAATGGGGTCGCTGATGTTGTCGTAACGGATGGGTTTACAGGCAATATGGTGCTGAAAACAATTGAAGGTACAGCAGGTACGGTTTTCAAAATGTTGAAGGATGCATTATTTGCCACGACAAAAACGAAAATTGCTGCAGCATTAGTAAAAAATGATTTAAAACAGTTAAAAGATAAAATGGATTATACAGAATATGGTGGAGCGGCTTTATTTGGTCTGAAGGCACCTGTTATTAAAGCGCATGGTTCGTCGAATGCACGTGCGATTTACAGTGCAATTCGCCAAGCGACAATTATGGTAGAGCATAAAGTATGCGAAACAATTGCCAAAAAAATTGAGCAATTGCCAAAACCAGAATAAGCTTTTTCACAAAGGGGATTATCAAATGACAAAAATTGCTTTTATTTTTCCAGGACAAGGTTCACAAACTGTAGGGATGGGTGCGGAGTTTGTTGCGAATGATGAAGTAAGCAAACAGTATTATGAACGAGCAAACGAAGTGTTGAACCTTCCATTGTCGGACTATATGTTAAACGGTCCACAAGAAACATTAACACTGACATATCATGCTCAGCCAGCTTTGTTGACATCAGGGGTGATGATCGCAAATAAGCTGATTGAAGCTGGTATTGCGCCGCAATATACTGCGGGACATTCATTAGGAGAATACAGTGCATTTGTCATTTCAGGAGTAATTGATTTTGAGGATGCAGTTCAAACGGTTCATAGACGGGGGTTATTTATGGACGAGGCAGTACCTGCAGGTCAAGGAGCAATGGCAGCTATATTGGCGTTAGACGGAGAAAAACTAGACGCCATTTGCCAACAAGTATCCGCTGAAGGAGAAGTCGTTCAAGTAGCGAACTTTAACTGTCCGGGCCAGATTGTGATTTCAGGGACGAAACAAGGTGTTGACGAAGCATGTAAAAGAGCGAAGGAAGCAGGAGCAAAACGAGCTTTACCTTTAGTCGTAAGCGGTCCCTTCCATAGTTCATTAATGCAGAAAGCGGCACATAATTTAAGAAATACAGTAGCAAATTTACCATTACAGGAACCACAAATTCCGGTAGTGAGCAATGTGACTTCAGAGCTTTTAACAACGGTTGAAGCAATTAAAGAAGAAATGGTTGCCCAAGTAACAAGCTCTGTACAATGGCAGCAAAACATTGAAAAGCTTATTGCTGAAGGGGTAACGGTCTTTATTGAATGCGGACCTGGAAAAGTATTATCAGGCTTAGTGAAAAAAATCGACCGCAATGTACAAACATACTGTGTATATGATGAGACGAGTTTGACACAAGTTGTTGAGGCATCAAAGGAGTGGAAACAATGGGTTTAACAGGGAAATGTGCTGTCGTAACAGGGGCATCTCGTGGCATTGGTCGCGCGATCGCATTACAATTGGCAAGTGAAGGTGCAAAAGTCGTTGTCAATTATAGCGGGAGCGAGCAAAAGGCACAGGAAGTTGTAGAAGAAATTAAAGCAAATGGCGGCGAAGCAATTGCTGTACAGGCAAATGTGGCAGATGCAGATTCTGTACAGAATTTGATGAAATCAGCGCTTGATACGTACGGTTCAATTGATATTTTAGTGAACAATGCGGGCATCACGCGCGATAACCTATTAATGCGTATGAAAGATGACGAATGGGATGATGTCATCAATACGAATTTAAAAGGTGTTTTCCTTTGTACAAAAGCTGTTACGCGTCAAATGATGAAACAGCGTGCAGGACGAATTATTAATATTTCTTCAATCGTAGGGGTTGCCGGAAATGCCGGACAGGCAAACTACGTAGCGGCAAAAGCGGGTGTGATCGGTCTGACGAAAACAACTGCGCAGGAACTTGCATCACGTAATATTTTAGTCAATGCCATTGCACCAGGCTTTATTACAACGGAAATGACAGAAGGCTTACCGGAAGATTTAAAAGAAGGTATGCTTAAACAGATTCCATTGGCAAAACTAGGTCAACCGGAAGATATCGCAAAAGCTGTCGTATTTTTCGCATCAGACAGTTCCAACTACATTACAGGCCAAACGCTCCAAATAGACGGCGGCATGGTAATGGCTTAATATTATTGAAATATAAGCAATTAAGTTGATGATACTTGGGGGTCAAGTATACCAGGAACGGAAATCAACAGGTTAGATTCATTGAGGGGAGGTGACTGATTTGTCTACAGTATTTGAGCGTGTTTCAAAAGTAGTCGTTGACCGTTTAGGCGTTGACGAAAGCGAAGTGAAATTAGAAGCATCATTCCGTGAGGATTTAGGTGCAGATTCATTAGATGTTGTTGAGTTAGTAATGGAACTTGAAGATGAGTTCGATATGGAAATTTCTGATGAAGATGCAGAAAAAATTGCAACAGTTGGTAATGCAATTTCATACATCGAAAGCAAAATTAGCTAATTCATTTATAAAACACAGGGCTGTACGAAGTCACAACGACTTTTGTACAGCCTTTTTCGCGTCTGAAAATTGCGTTAAATAGCAGTTTCTAGTTGACTGAACAAATAAAACGAAATTTGATAGGAATTTGACTGATACCCTTTGCACAATGCTATAGAACAAGGTAAACTAAACGATAGAAACTAGAAGGAAGGCAGAAAGTACATGACCTATAGAAAAAAAGGGAACAACCAGAAACCCGGTGTACTCCCTGAAAAAGTAAAAGAGCAATTCCAAGTTTTAGAAAACGAAATGAACATTCATTTCCAGAATAAAGATTTATTATATCAAGCATTTACCCATTCATCTTATGTGAATGAGCATCGCCGCAAATTATTTACGGACAACGAGCGATTAGAATTTTTAGGGGACGCTGTATTAGAGTTATCTGTATCAAAATATTTATTTGAAAAATTTCCGAATATGAGCGAAGGGGAACTTACGAAATTACGTGCATCAATCGTTTGTGAGCCATCACTAGTTGTTTTTGCGAATGAACTAAACTTCGGACAATTCGTTTTATTAGGTAAAGGTGAAGAATTAACAGGTGGTCGCGAACGTCCGGCATTACTTGCTGACGTATTTGAATCATTTGTCGGAGCCCTTTATTTAGATCAAGGTCTAGAAGTAGTTGTCGCATTTTTAGAACGTGTCGTATTCCCTAAAGTTGAAGTCGGTGCTTTTTCGCATGTGATGGATTTTAAAAGTCAATTACAAGAAATTATTCAACAAACAAATAACGGCCTTTTACATTATGAAATTGTTGATGAAAAAGGTCCAGCACATAATCGAACATTCGTTTCACGTGTATTGTTAAACAGCCAGGAGTTAGGTATTGGCCGTGGAAAATCAAAGAAAGAGGCTGAGCAGCAAGCAGCACAAAGTGCCATGCTGATGCTTAAGCAGTCAAAGCAAGAGGAGGAATAACATGTTCCTTAAAAGACTCGAAGTAGTAGGCTTTAAATCATTTGCCGAACGTATCGGGATTGATTTTGTACCTGGTGTTACAGCAGTTGTAGGACCAAATGGTAGTGGGAAAAGTAATGTAACAGATGCAATCCGGTGGGTATTAGGAGAGCAGTCTGCCAAAAGTCTGCGTGGAGCCAAAATGGAAGACGTTATTTTTGCAGGAAGTGAATCAAGAAGAGCACTGAACTTTGCTGAAGTTACACTCGTTTTAGATAATTCAGATGAACTAGTAGCAATACCTTATACAGAGGTAAGTGTGACGAGACGTGTTTATCGTTCAGGCGAAAGTGAATATTTACTGAATAACCAGCAATGTCGTCTGAAGGATATTACAGACTTGTTTATGGATTCGGGGCTTGGGAAAGAAGCCTTTTCCATTATTTCGCAAGGGCGAGTTGATGAAATTTTAAACAGCCGTCCAGATGACCGCCGCAGTATTTTTGAAGAGGCTGCAGGTGTTTTAAAATATAAGCAGCGCAAGAAAAAAGCAGAGCATAAGCTTGTAGAAACAGATGAAAATCTAAATCGGGTTCTCGATATTTTGCATGAAATCGACCAGCGTCTGGAGCCATTGAAAATTCAGGCGTCCAGCGCGAAAGATTATGTGCGAATGACCGAAGAGCTGAAAGATTTTGATATAGCATTAATGGTTCATGATATCCGTGCAAACGGGAAAGTATTGCAAGGCTATACTGAAGAACAGCGGAAATTAACAGCAACCGAAAAAGAACATGCAACTGAAATTGCGACAGTTGAACAACAATTGCGCAAAATGCGTACGGAGTTAAAAGCGATTGACGAAGTGCTGGACAGTTCTCAAGAACAGCTTGTCGAGGCGAGCGCGGAAGTAGAGCGATGGGAAGGCCGTAAAGCGTTATTTAACGAAAAGCGTTCAAATGCAGAAAAACAAATTCAACAATTACGTGAAAGCTTAACGGAAGCAGCCAATACGGTAAAAGATCTGCAAGAAGCTGAACGGGAAAAACGCGGTCAGTTTACAGAAAAGCAAAAAATCGTTACCGAAATTCGTTCGACGCTAAAGCAGGTCGAGCAAGCTTTAACACGCTCTGCTTCGGAAATCGAACAAGAAATTGAAAATGCGAAAAATACGTACATTAACTTGCTTAACGAAGAAGCGACCGTTAAAAATGAATTAAAGCATATCGATCAACAACTTTCGCAGGAACAGGCAACTGTTGAGCGAATGACGGGTCGTTCATCTGAAATTCAAAAAGAACTGACTGAAGCACTCATTGCAAAAGAAGTGACAGAACGTGCACTTGAACAGGCGGAACTGTCTGTGAAAGAGCAACTTAATCATTTTGATGTCATGCAGCTTCAGTTAAAATCAGCGACTGCCGATTTAGATGAAAAGCAAGCATTATTGTATAAGGCTTATCAGCATCATCAGCAATTAAAAGCGCGTAAAGAGACATTGGCTGAACTTGAGGCTGATTTCTCAGGCTTCTTCCATGGTGTTAAGGAAGTCCTTTTAGCGCGAGATCGTAAAGAACTGCAAGGAATCGAAGGTGCGGTAGCCGAGCTGATTCAAGTCGAGGCGAAATACTCGCAGGCTATTGAAACTGCATTAGGTGCAGCTTCACAGCATATTGTGACTGAAAATGAACAACATGCCCAAAAAGCAATTGGCTGGTTGAAGCAAAAACGTGCAGGCCGTGCAACATTTTTACCGAAAACAGTAATGCGTTCACGGAAAATTCATGCACAGCAATTAAGTGATATTCAATCACATCCAGCATATGTTGCAATGGCATATGAACTAGTAAATTATGCACAGGAAAATACGACAATTATTGAAAACCTTTTAGGTAATGTATTAGTAGCATCTTCTTTGGAAGGTGCGAGCCAAATTGCCCGTTTATGCGGATTTAAGTACCGCGTTGTTACCCTTGAAGGGGACATCGTGAATGCTGGTGGTTCTTTAACTGGTGGTGCCGTAAAGCAGCAAAGTTCATTGTTCTCGCGTAAAGCGGAACTCGACAAACTCGTATCGACATTGGGAGAAATGGAATCAACAATCCATTCTGCCGAGCAAACGGTAGCGACGAAGAAAGAACAGATTGCAACATTACGACACTCATTGGAAGAGATGAAGCTGCAAGGTGAATCAATGCGTGAGCAAGAGCAAATTCATCGTTCGAAGCTTATGGAACTCGATATGATCGTGAAGAACTTACAGACAACAGTAACGATTACACAGTCGGAGCAAACTTCATTATCGACACGTAAAGAGTCATTAAACGAACAGCAGTCAGCTGCACAATCACGATTGACTGAATTAAGTAAAGAATTACAGGAAATCCAGCAAACGGTTGATGAACTGACAATCGCTAAGGCACAGAGTGAAACGCAAAAAGATGTGTTGCGTGAACAGTTAGCCCAACAACGATCTGAGCTTGCAGTTGCCCAAGAGCAATTGACACAAGTACAAGCATCGATTGCAGGAATTGAACTGAATTTGTCTAAAGCACAGGCAAATGTCGAAAAAATTTCCCGGGAAATCGACTGGGTAGAATCTGAAGATGGCTTAAATGGGCCATCCGCAGAAGAATTGGCCCAAACAATTGTCGAATGGACGGAGAAAAAAGACGTACTGACAGAAATTATTCAAAAGAACCGTACACTGCGTTCTACTTTGCATGAGCAAGTTACGGAAAATGAAATTCACCTGCAGGAAATACAGCGAGTACATAAAAGCTATGTTGATGCATTGCGTGCACTCGAGCTGAAATGCAGCCGAATTGAATTTGAAATGAATAGTCTGCAAGAGCAATTACTCGAGCAATATGAATTAGATGTATTATCTGCTCAAGAAGAAGCAATCAGCATTGAAGACGAAGAACATGTTCGACGGAAAGTGAAGCTGTTGAAGCAATCGATCGAAGAACTTGGTCCAGTCAATTTAACTTCGATTGAGGAATATGAACGTGTTCAGGAACGCTATACATTTTTAAGTGAACAACGAGAAGATTTAGTTGCTGCAAAAGATACGCTGCACAAAGCAATCGGCGAGATGGATGAAGAAATGACAGAACGCTTCAGTGAAACATTTAAGCAGATCCGTAAGCAATTTGTCATTTCGTTCAGAGAGCTGTTTGGCGGCGGTACGGCGGACCTGGTGCTGTTGGATCCTAATAATATGTTAGAAACGGGCATTGAAATTATTGCCCAACCACCAGGGAAAAAACTGCAAAGCTTAAGTCTGCTTTCTGGCGGAGAACGTGCATTAACGGCTATTGCTTTATTGTTTGCGATTTTAAATACACGACCTGTACCATTCTGTATATTGGATGAGGTTGAAGCAGCATTGGATGAATCGAATGTTGTGCGTTATAGTGAATATTTACGTAAATTTAGTGAGCATACTCAATTCATCGTCATTACACACCGTAAAGGCACGATGGAAGGGGCAGATGTTCTGTATGGTATTACAATGCAAGAGTCGGGTGTATCGAAACTTGTATCGGTAAAACTGGAAGAACATGCTGAATTAGTAGCGCAAGGGAGTGGCGGAAAATGAGTTTTTTTAAGCGACTGAAAGAAAAACTGGCAGGTAGCAGTGAACAGCAAGAACAACAAGAACAACAAGAACAACAGGTGGATTTGTTACCGCTTGACGAACAAGTGCAGGAAGAAAATCAACTAATCGAAACGGTAGAGGAAGAAATTCCTGAAACTGAACAAGCTGTTGAAAAAGAGCAGGAAGAAACAGTTGAGCAGCCGCCAATTGAAGAAGTTCAACCTGTTGAAGAAGAGATTTCTAATCAATCGGAAACAGATGTTGAGGAGCAACCTCAAAAGCAGTCTGCGTGGTCGATTACCCAGAAGTTTAAAGCGGGATTGGAAAAAACACGTAACTCTTTCACTTCTAAAGTAAACGATTTAGTTGCACGTTATCGTAAAGTGGATGAAGATTTCTTTGAAGAGCTAGAAGATGTCCTGCTGCAAGCGGATGTCGGCTTTGAAACAGTGATGGAATTAATGGATAAATTACGTTTTGAAGTACAGCGTCAAAACATTAAAGATACAAACGGAATTCAGGCGATCATTTCCGAAAAGCTTGTTGAAATTTATGAATCTGGTGAAGAAAATTTAACAGAATTAAATATTCAGCAGAGCGGAGATTTAACGGTTATTTTATTTGTTGGTGTTAATGGTGTCGGAAAGACTACGACAATCGGTAAATTGGCCCACCGTTTAAAATCTGAAGGGAAATCTGTGATGTTGGCAGCGGGAGACACATTCCGTGCCGGTGCCATTGAGCAGCTGCAAGTATGGGGCGACCGTGTCGGTGTAGAAGTTATTGCACAATCAGAAGGTTCCGACCCTGCAGCAGTAATGTATGATGCTATTCGTGCAGCTAAAAACCGCGGTGTCGATATTTTAATTTGTGATACAGCCGGCCGTCTGCAAAACAAAGTCAACTTAATGAACGAACTTGAAAAAGTGCATCGTGTAATTTCTCGTGAAATTCCGAATGCACCACATGAAGTACTTCTTGCATTGGATGCGACAACAGGCCAAAATGCGCTTGTTCAGGCTCAAATGTTCAAAGAGGCAACAAATGTAACAGGTATTGTTTTAACAAAACTGGATGGTACGGCAAAAGGCGGTATCGTATTGGCTATTCGCAATAAACTGCACATCCCTGTGAAATTTGTAGGACTTGGTGAAAAAATGGACGATCTGCAACCATTCGATGCAGAACGTTATGTATATGGTTTATTTGCCGAAGGACTGGAAAAAGAACTGGAAAAAGCAGAAGAGTAACGATTACTTTCGCTTTAAAATTATATTAAGAAAGCAATTCGTATAATTTTTACGAATTGCTTTTTTAATGGAAAAATGATTCAATCGACTGATTTTTCTTTTAATTCTGAATTGAGGGGTTGCTTTTCAAATTATATTTTGACATGATAAACTTTACCAAAACGTTTTAGTAAACATTTATTAACAAAAGGAGATAAAAATGAAAAAAGTAACAATAGCCGACGTTGCTAAGGAAGCAAATGTTTCGGTCAGTACCGTTTCACAATTTATGAATCAGCGCTACGAGTATATGAGTGTTGAAACACGGGCAAAAATCCAGTTAGCCGTTGAAAAACTGCACTACCGGCCAAATATTTTAGCACGAAGCCTGAAAAACAAAGGGACACAAACAATTGGGATTATTGTCGCTAATATTATGTACACGTTTACTACACATATCGTCCATCATTTAGAGCGTCATTTTCAGCAGCACGGCTTTCAGGTCATTGTGTGCAACGCAAATGATAACCCGAAATTGGAGCGTGAACATATTGATTTGCTGCTCGCAAAGCAAGTAGAAGGATTTATTCTTTTTCCTACAGGCAATAACAAAGACTTGTACGACTATTTGTATAACAGTAATATACCGGTTGTCTTTTTAGATCGTATGATTGCCGACGTGAAAATACCAAGTGTTCTACTGAATAATGAAAAAGCAATCGAGCTCGCAGTTGGGGAACTGATGAATAAGGGCTATGAAAATTTAGCAATTGTGGCAGGCTCGATTGAACAAAATATTACGCCTCGTCTTGAAAGGTTGGAAGGTTTCCGCCAAGCGATGAAAAAGAGGGGGGTAGCATACGGAGAACATCAAGTAATCGCCACTTCAACGGAAAACTTGCCGGAAAAATTCAATCAGTTGCTTACAGAAGTCAACCTGGATGGAATCATAGCCGGAAATGACCGTATGCTGCTCGCAATTTTACATTACTTAAAAGAACATGCTCCAGATCTTTTGGGGAAGATCGGTATTGCTGTAATTGATGAAATGCCATTAGCTAAATTTATGTCTACAAAATTGACAACGATTGAACAGCCAACAGAAGAAATGGCGAAACAAGCGGTTCATTTGTTCCTGCAAATCAAAAAAAGCGGCTACACAGAAGAATTATTATCCTCATACCGGTTTGATCCGATTTTAGTATAGGATTCATAACGATTGAGGAACTGTATTAAGAACAGGTCCTCTTATATTATACAAAATACTTTTTAAGAATAATATTCTAAAAATTAAGAATTATCCTTGCAAATGTATTGAAGATAATTTATTATTTTTTAATAAAACGTTTTACTAAAACGTTTTAGCTAAATGTAACCGCATACAAGGGGGAGAAATGATGAAAACAAAAGGGGTTTTAATGCTATTACTTGCATTAACAATATTTTTAACTGCTTGTAATTCTTCTGAAGAAGCTCGAACAATCATTTTAGCCGAGAACCAGGTAGATGATTATCCTACTTCCGTCGGCGATTATGAATTTGCGAGATTGATAGAAGAAAAAACAGATGGACGTTACAAAGTGGAAGTTTACACAGGAGGTCAGCTTGGTGACGAAAAGAGTGCCATTGAATTAATGCAGGTAGGGGCGATTGAACTGGCACGGATTAATGGCAGTCCTTTAATGGAATTTTCGGACTCATTAGGTGTTTTATCGTTACCATACTTATTTTCGGATGATGAGCATAAGTGGGAAGTATTGAATGGTGAAATCGGCGAGACATTATTAAATGGATTAAGCGAATCGAATTTACAAGGGTTGGCTTTTTACGATTCAGGCAACCGCCACTTCTATAATGCGGTTCGCGAAATAAAATCACCGGAAGATTTAGAAGGACTAAAAATAAGAGTACAGCAATCAAGTTTAAATATTGACATGGTTGAGGCATTAGGAGCTTCTGCCACAGCAATGTCTTATGGTGAGGTATATTCGGCAATTCAAACAGGGGTAATTGATGGTGCTGAAAACAACTTCCCAAGTTATTACACGACAAATCATTTTGAAGTGGCTAAATACATAACGATGGACGGACATTCTGGTGTACCGGAAGTTTTGACAGCTTCGAAAGCTTTCTGGGATACGTTATCCGAAGAAGATAAGGAAATCTTTAAGGAAGCAGCATTGGAATCACAAGTCGTGCAACGAGAAGCGTGGGCAGCACTGGAAGAAAAGTCTTTACTTGAAGCGCGAAATGCCGGTAATACAGTTACTGTCATCGATGATGTGACACCTTGGCAAGAAGCAGTTGAACCAATCTACGCAAAATACGGGCAACAGTTTAAAGAAAATTTAGAGAAGATTCAATCATTGGTTAAGTAAAATAAAGGGGAGGGCTATCGAGTGGCTACTATAAAAAAGGCAAAAAGTATTTTAGACCGCAGCCTAGATTATATTTTAGGAACGATGGTTATTGCGATGACACTGATCATCATCTATCAAATATTTACACGTAACTTTTTAGACTTCACACCGAGATGGACGGAAGAATTGGCATTGCTTTTATTAATTTGGATTGCCTTTATTGGAATTGCAATCGGATTTAGAGACAACTTACATATTGGGGTAGGGGTATTTGTAGGTTTGATGCCAAAGGGCATTCAAAAGAAAATCGATCTCATCACTAAAGTATTGGTAGTTGCAATGAGTATCATTTTTATCTATTACGGCTTCCGTTTTACATTTTTAATGCATGGCTCATTAATGGCCGGTACAAGATTGCCGCAAAGTATTTTATACAGTGCGATTCCTGTCAGTGGTATTTTAACATTCATTTACGGGATTGAAATGTTCTTTAAAGATGCGATTCATGAAGATTTTGATGACGATGCCAAAGAAGCGATGGAGGCGGCTAAATAATGGGGATTGCAATATTACTTGCAGTATTTGTAGTGTTATTACTTTTACGTGTACCGGTTGCACTATGTCTGGCGGTTTCGTCTTTTGTCACTACGATTTATTTAGGGATTGATTTAGCGGCAATTGTACAGCGAATGGTAAGCGGATTGAACAGTTTTTCGCTTATAGCGATTCCATTTTTCATTTTAGCCGGGGAAATTATGAATGAAGGCGGTATTTCACGCCGTTTAATTAATTTAGCAAATGTTATTGTCGGTAAAGTGCGCGGGGGCTTGGCGATGGTAAACGTTTTGTCATCAACGTTTTTTGGCGGTATTTCCGGTTCTGCTGTAGCGGACGTATCATCAATTGGTTCTGTATTAATCCCAATGATGAAAAAGCAAAAATATGATGCGGAATATTCTGTTGCCGTTACAATTTCAAGTGCTGCACAAGGCGTTTTAATTCCACCAAGTCATAATATGATTATTTATTCTACTGCTGCCGGTGGTGTATCGGTTGGTGCATTGTTTATGGGGGGAATCGTTCCGGGTATTGCATTAGGCTTAATTTTAATGATTTTTGCATATGCGATTGCAGTAAAGCGTAATTATCCAAAAGGTGAACCGATTAAGCGTGAAGAGGTACCTAAAATTGTACGCGAAGGTTTATTAGGATTGTTTACAGCGGTTATTATTATCGGGGGTATTTTATCCGGTATTTTCACAGCGACAGAATCTGCGGCAATCGGTGCATTATATGCGTTTATTATTTCATTTTTCGTTTATAAAGATGTGCCGATTTCGGCGATGGGGAACATTCTGAAACGTACTGTCAAAACATTGTCGATGGTACTGTTTTTAATTGCAGCTTCTTCAGCATTCGGCTGGCTGCTTGCATTTTTAAAAGTACCTGCAATGGTTACAGAAACGTTATTGGCTGTTTCACCGAACGATTTTGTTACATTATTAATTATTAATGTCATTTTATTAGTATTAGGTATGTTTATGGACATGGCACCGTTAATTTTAATTGCGACACCAATTTTATTGCCGGTAGCAATCGAAGCAGGTATGGATCCGGTTCAATTCGGTGTTGTATTAATTCTGAACTTAGCGATTGGTCTTGTAACACCGCCGGTTGGTACGTGTCTGTTTGTCGGATGTGCCATCGGTAAAATACCGATCGAAAAAGCAACAAAGGGAATGCTTCCATTTTATGGCGCAATGATTGTTATACTACTATTAATAACGTTTGTTCCAGATATTACGTTAAAACTTCCGGAACTACTATTAAAGTAAGGGGACTAGAATATGACAAAAACATTTTTAGGTGATTCGTTTTTATTGAATAATAAAGTAGCTGAGAAGTTGTATTTCGATTATGCAAAAGATTTACCGATTATTGATTACCACTGTCATTTAAGTCCTCAGGAAATTTATGAGGATAAGCAATTCAAAAATATAACAGAGGCTTGGCTGTACGGTGACCATTATAAATGGCGTGCGATGCGGGCAAATGGGGTTCCGGAGCATCTAGTAACGGGTGATGCGGCTGATTATGAGCGTTTTGAAGCATGGGCAAAAACCGTTCCGTATACAATTGGAAACCCTTTATATCAGTGGACACATCTAGAGCTTCGCCGATTCTTTAATGAAGAAACTCTATTAAATGAAAAAACAGCACGCGCTATTTGGGATAATGTAAATGAACAACTACCTCAAAAAACAGCACGTCAGTTAATTATAGACTCAAAAGTAGAAGTAATCTGCACAACAGATGATCCGATTGATTCACTTGAATATCATATCGCGCTTCAAAAAGATGAGCAGTTTAACGTGAAAGTACTGCCAAGTTTCAGACCGGATAAAGCATTGGAAATCAATAAGCCGACATTTGCGGACTGGATTGGATCATTATCGGAAGTAGTCGGTGAAACAATTGAGTCTTATGAACAATTGAAAGAAGCTCTTGCAAAACGTATTCAATTTTTTGATGAAGTCGGCGGTAAAGTATCAGACCATGCATTGGATACGATTTATTATGCAGAAGCGACAGAACAAGAAGTGAGTGCTATTTTTGAAAAGGGGCTTGCGGGTGGACAAGTATCGCTGGAAGATGAAGCGAAATATAAAACAGCATTGCTTATCTTTTTAGGAAAGCAATACGCTTTATATAATTGGGCGATGCAATATCATATTTCCGCACACCGCAACAACAATACACGTCAGTTTAATGAATTAGGGCCGGATACAGGCTATGACAGCATTAATGACGGTCCAATCGCAGTACCGCTGACACGTTTACTGGATGCACTTGCACTTGAAGATGCATTACCGAAAACGATTATTTATTCATTAAATCCGAAAGACTATTACGTTATTGCCAGTATAATCGGAAGCTTCCAGGAAAAAGTGCCGGGGAAAATTCAATTCGGTACAGCTTGGTGGTTTAATGATCAAAAAGAAGGAATGCTTGATCAGATGAAAGCACTTGCGAGCATCGGGGTATTCAGCCGCTTTATCGGTATGCTGACGGATTCACGCAGTTTCCTGTCTTATACGCGCCACGAATATTTTAGACGCTTAGTATGTGATCTTATTGGCGGATGGGTTGAAAATGGAGAATTCCCTGAAGATTATGAGCTTCTTGGAAAGGTAGTACAGGATATTTGCTATTACAATGCAAAAAATTACTTTAACTTTTAAATGGGGTGGATGAAGCATGCAACAGTTATCAAACGAAGTGTATACTCGAAAAACAGCTGTCGTAGAGCGTATTGTCCAATTTGGCACGGGGAATTTTCTCCGTGCTTTTGTTGATTGGCTTGTACATGAAGCGAATTTACAGCAGCAACAGGATTTAGGAATTGTTATTGTCCAGTCAACATCAGGAAGTACGTCAGAAATAATCAATGCGCAAGACGGCCTATACACACTTGTTACGCAAGGGATTCAAAATGGTAAGCGAGTCAACTATGAACAAGTGATTGAAAGTGTAACACGGAGCATATCACTGCAAAAGCAATACGAAGAATATATGAAGCTCGCGGTTTCAGAAGACCTCCAATATGTTGTATCCAATACTACCGAAGCGGGGATTGTTTATGAAGAGCTTCCATTTGATAAACAGCCATCAACAAATTTTGTAGCGAATGTGACTCATTTTTTATGGAAACGCTATGAAACATTCGGCGGAGACCCGTCAAAAGGGCTGATTTTCCTGCCGTGTGAATTAATTGAACAGAACGGTACCGCTTTAAAAAATGGGATTGTAAGCTATGCAAATGCATGGAACCTAGGGCAGAGCTTCATCGATTGGGTAACAAATGCCAATACGTTTTGCAACACACTTGTTGACCGTATCGTACCGGGATTCCCGAAAAGCCAACATGAAGAATTATCGATGAAGCTTGGGTATGTTGACAAATTACTTGTCTCGGCAGAACCGTATTATATTTGGGTAATAGAAAATGAGGAAGCGCTTCATTCTTTTCCGTTAGTTAATAATAAATTTGAAGTAAAGCTTGTAGAAGAATTGAGTTATTACCGGGAGCGCAAAGTGAAAATGCTCAATGGTGCACACTCCGCATTAACACCGCTTGCTATTTTGATGAATATAGATACAGTCGGGCAAGTGATGGAACACCCTGGATTAAGACCGTTTGTTCAACGCTTACTTGCCCAGGAAGTGATACCTACCATTAATGGTGACAAAGAACAGTTAATCATATATCAACAAGCGGTTTTAGAGCGCTTTGAAAATCCTTTTATTGCACATTACGTAAAAAGTATTGCACTCAATGCAATCGCCAAGTTTAAAACTAGAAATATCCCATCGTTACTGGCGTATTATAAGCAATATGAAACACTTCCGAAACATTTAACAACATCATTGGCTGCCTGGATTTACCTATATCAGACACCGGCAGTATTTTCGCCGCAAGATGCTCCGGAAGCGATTGAGCAAATTACGGCAAACTCATTAGAGGCTGTATTGCGTAATGAAAATCTTTGGGGAATAGATTTAACCACGATTCCACAACTTGAACAATTTGTCGGGCAGGCAATTGCGGCATTTAAAGAACAACAAACAGCACAGTTTATTGCGGAATTGGAAGAGGAGGTAATGGGATTATGAAAGAAACGATTGTAATTCATCCATCTGATAATGTTGCGGTCGCTTTACGTGCGTTTGAAGCGGGAGAGCCATTTTCCATCGGTCAAGAGCAGATTAATTTGGCACAGGAAGTTACTAGAGGCCATAAAATTGCCACACGTAACATTGAAAAAGGGGAACATATTATAAAATATGGCTATCCGATTGGACATGCTACTGAAGATATTGCAAAAGGAACTGTTGTCCACACGCATAATGTGAAAACAAATTTGCAGGACATCATTAACTATAATTACGACAAGAAAGATATTACATTAAACTACCCGCAGCGTAATTTAACATTTAAAGGGTACCGACGCAGCAATGGTGAAGTCGGTATACGGAATGAGCTGTGGATTATTCCTTCAGTCGGATGTGTGAATGGTATTGCGGATATGATTATTCGGGAGTTTGAGCAACGCGTAGGAAGTATTGCGCCTTTTGAATCGACACTCGTATTAAAGCATAATTTTGGCTGTTCGCAATTAGGCGACGACCATGAAAATACACGTACTATTTTACTGGATGCAATTAATCATCCGAATGCTGCAGCGGTGCTTGTATTAGGACTTGGTTGCGAGAATAATACAATTGAAGAGATGAAGCAGGAACTAGGTGATTACGATACTTCCCGTGTGAAATTTGTCGTGTCTCAGCAAGTTGATGATGAAGTTGAAGCAAGTGTAGAAGCACTCGTGGAACTTCATGAAGCAGTCCGCAATGACCGCCGAGAAGATATTCCGATTAGTGAATTGCGTATCGGACTAAAATGTGGCGGTTCAGACGGCTTATCGGGTATCACGGCGAATCCGCTTCTAGGCCGTTTCTCCGACTTTTTAGTAACACAGGGCGGCACAACGGTGCTGACGGAAGTTCCGGAAATGTTCGGAGCGGAAACGATTTTAATGAACCGTGCACAAGATGAAGAAACATTTGAAAAGATTGTTTCGCTTATTAATGACTTTAAGCAATACTTCATCGACTACAATCAGCCGATTTATGAAAATCCTTCACCAGGAAATAAAGCAGGCGGGATTACAACGCTGGAAGACAAGTCGTTAGGTTGTACGCAAAAAGCGGGCAGTGCTGAGATTGTAGACGTTTTGAAATACGGCGAACGTTTAAAAAAACGCGGGTTGAATTTATTGAGTGCACCTGGGAATGATCTTGTAGCATGTACAGCACTTGCATCAGCTGGCTGTCAATTAGTACTGTTTACTACAGGTCGTGGTACGCCATTCGGCTCATTTGTACCTACGATGAAAATTTCAACAAACAGTGCTATTTATGCGCAAAAAAAGCATTGGATTGATTTTAACGCAGGGCAAATATTAGAAGATGACATTGATGAAGATGCGGTACTGGAAGAATTTATTCAATACATTATTGCTGTTGCAAGTGGTGAGCCATTAAATCATGAACGAATGAATTTTAAAGAAATGGCTATTTTTAAAACAGGTGTAACGCTGTAAAAGTATCTTCGCTTTATAGTAATCTTCCTATTATATAAGAAATGGCGATGCTTCCTTTTTCTTGAGGGAGTGTCGTCATTTTTTAAATTTGCTTATCGATGGAAAGAAAAAGGTTATCCATACGGACAAGGGGATTACCTTGACAGTAACTGCCCACAAGATTATGATAAGATAGACAAATTATGATTGGAGAGATAAAAATGCTACTTGAAAAAACAACACGCATGAACTTTCTCTTCGACTTTTATCAAGCGTTATTAACTGATAAACAGCGTAGCTACATGGAACTGTATTACTTGGACGATCACTCGTTAGGAGAAATTGCCGAAAGTTATAGTATTTCACGCCAAGCTGTTTACGATAATATTCGCCGTACTGAGGCGATGCTTGAAGAATATGAAGAAAAACTAAATTTATTCGAAAAGTTTCAACAACGTCAAATCGTGTTAAAACAATTGACGAATGCGATCATGGATGAGGCTTCTACGACAGAGGCGAAACTGGCATTGGTTGAACAACTGAAGGAATCGGATTAGGGGGCGAACGAGTTGGCTTTTGAAGGTTTAGCAGAGCGACTCCAAGGTACGATCCAAAAGATTAAAGGTAAAGGTAAAGTAACGGAACAAGACGTTAAAGAAATGATGCGTGAAGTCCGATTTGCCTTAATCGAAGCGGACGTAAACTTAAAAGTAGTAAAAGAATTCGTTAAAAAAGTTAGTGAGCGTGCAGTCGGCGTCGACGTCATGAAATCACTAACACCTGGTCAGCAAGTCATTAAAATTGTCCAGGATGAATTGAAGAATTTAATGGGTGGCGAACAAAGCCCGATTAAATTCAGCAACCGTCCTCCGACTGTCATTATGATGGTTGGTTTACAAGGTGCAGGTAAAACGACGACTACAGGTAAGTTGGCGAATGTATTACGTAAAAAGTATAATAAAAAACCATTATTAGTAGCAGCAGATATTTACCGTCCAGCCGCTGTTCAGCAATTACAGACAATAGGCAAACAGTTATCTCTGCCAGTATTCTCACTAGGTACAGATGTTTCACCTGTTGAAATTGCACGTCAGGCAATCGAGCATGCAAAAGAAGAGCATTTGGACGTTGTATTAATCGATACAGCTGGTCGTCTTCATATTGATGAAGAGCTGATGCAGGAACTGAAAGACATTCGCGGTTTAAAAGAGCCGGATGAAGTATTTTTAGTTGTTGATGCAATGACTGGTCAAGATGCTGTAAATGTTGCACAAAGCTTTAATGAAACAGTCGGCATTACGGGCGTTGTCTTAACAAAATTAGACGGCGATACTCGTGGTGGTGCGGCACTGTCGATTCGCTCTGTTACTGAGAAACCGATTAAATTTGTCGGTATGGGCGAAAAAATGGATGCGTTGGAACCATTCCATCCTGAGCGTATGGCATCACGTATTTTAGGGATGGGTGATGTACTTTCACTGATCGAAAAAGCACAGGCCAACGTTGATATGGAAAAGGCAAAAGAGCTGGAAGAAAAGTTCATGACACAGAGCTTTACGTTTGATGACTTTATCGAACAACTTCAAGCTGTGAAGAAAATGGGACCACTTGATGAATTATTGAAAATGATTCCAGGTGCAAACAAGATGAAAGGCCTTGACAATGTCAAAGTCGATGAAAAGCAGATGGGACGCATTGAAGCGATTATCTATTCGATGACACCAAATGAAAAGACAAACCCGGAAATCATTTCGGCGAGCCGCAAAAAGCGTATTGCTACAGGTTCAGGGACGTCAATTCAGGAAGTGAACCGCTTATTGAAGCAGTTTGAAGAAATGAAAAAAATGATGAAACAGATGACAGGCATGGCTCAAGGTAAAGGTAAAAAGAAGATGAAAATGCCTGGTTTTGATTCATTATTTAAATAAAAAATAAGGTGTTAAGAAAAAACACTTTACAAACCATCAAGACATTGCTAATATAATATCTTGTGTGAAACTTATTCGGAGGTGCTATAAAAATGGCAGTTAAAATTCGCTTAAAACGTATGGGAGCTAAAAAATCTCCTTTCTATCGTATCGTAGTTGCAGACGCTCGTTCACCACGTGACGGCCGTCAAATCGAAACAGTAGGTACTTACAACCCACTTACAGTTCCAGCTACAGTACAAATCGATGAAGAGAAAGCTCTTAAATGGTTAACTGATGGTGCAAAACCATCTGATACTGTACGTAACCTGTTCTCAGAACAAGGTATCATGGAAAAATTCCATAACGCTAAATACAGCAAATAATTCAATGATTAATTCGGAGGTGGCATTATGCAGCAGCTGATTGAAGCAATTGTGAAACCGTTAGTCGATTATCCTGAAGACGTTCGTATTGAGACGGACGAAACTTCAAATCGAGTTGTTTATAAGCTTTTTGTTCATCCAGAGGATCGAGGGAAAGTAATAGGCAAGCAAGGACGTGTTGCGAAGGCAATTCGTACGATTGTGTACTCAGCAGCGGGCGGCCACCAGAAGAAAAAGACGTATGTCGATATATTGGATTAGTAAAAGAAGGGTGGCATTTTGCTAACCCTTCTTTTTTTGTTATGATAATGTTGTTTTCCGTTACGGTAGGAGTTTATTGCGGTTGCCATAGAAGCATTGTGCATGTGCTCCTGTCGCTCTGCTTTCGTCGCAAAGTAACATTCAAATCAAAAGGCATTTGAATGTTACTTCGCCGCCTTCACTCCAAACAACGGTGTATATAAAAGTTATGTGGTAACAAATTATTATAAAAGGTGGAATATACATGGAATGGTTTAATGTAGGACGTATTGTAAATACACATGGTATTCGTGGAGAGCTGCGAATCTTATCGACAACGGACTTTGAAGAAGAACGTTTTGCGGTAGGATCAAAACTAGCAGCATTCAAAAAAGATGATAAAAAACCGACTTGGGTAACGATCAGTTCATCAAGACGCCATAAAAACTTTATCTTGGTGACATTTGAAGGAATGGAAAACATTAATTTAGTGGAACCATTTAAAGAAGGCCTATTAAAAGTGTCGATGGATCAATTAGCGGAAGATGAGCTTGAAGATAATGAATACTATCACTTTGAAATTAAAGATTGTGAAGTGTTTTCAGAAGAGGGCGAACTGATCGGCGTTGTTACCGATATTTTAGAAACGGGCGCAAACGATGTATGGGAAGTTAAAGCGCAAAATGGTAAGAAACACTACATTCCTTACATTGAGGATATCGTAAAAGATATTGATGTCGATGAAAAGAAAATCGTTATTCACGTAATGGAAGGTTTGTTGGAATGAAGATTCACGTATTAAGTTTATTTCCTGATATGTTCACAGGTGTGTTTGGGTCATCGATTTTAAAAAAGGCTCAGGAAAAAGGTGCCGTTGAGCTAGCGGTAACTGATATCCGGGATTACAGTGAAAACAAGCACAAACAAGTGGATGATTACCCGTACGGCGGCGGAGCGGGAATGGTATTAAAGCCGGAACCGATGTTCAATGCGGTGGAAGCCATTACAGAAGGCCGCAAGCCACGTGTTATTCTCATGTGCCCACAAGGCGAGCGCTTTACGCAGAAGAAGGCAGAGGAGCTTTCAAAGGAAGAAGATTTAGTATTCCTTTGCGGGCATTATGAAGGATATGATGAGCGGATTCGGGAGTATCTAGTAACAGATGAGATTTCGATTGGCGACTTTGTTCTAACAGGAGGCGAGCTACCTGCGATGACGGTAATCGATGCGGTTGTACGTTTGTTGCCGGGTGTACTTGGTCAGGAAGATTCACATATTCAGGATTCATTTTCAACAGGATTATTAGAGCACCCTCATTATACGCGCCCATCTGACTTTAGAGGAATGAAAGTGCCGGATATATTGCTATCAGGTAATCACGCGAAAATAGATGCGTGGCGTGAGGAACAGTCATTCAAGCGTACGTTGGAGCGCAGACCGGATTTATTGGACGCTCTTGAATTAACGGACAAGCAAATGAAAATAATCGAAAAAATTAAGAATGAAATGTAAAGCAAAACTACTTGCAAGCCTAAAACAATTATGGTAAGATTCATTTTGTGCTTCAATGTAAGCACTGAATTACGGTGTTCCGCTGTGGCTTAAATTAGCGTGCATGAGCATCTGTCTAAGGAGAGAAAACAATGTCAAACATTATTACAGAGATCACTAAAGATCAATTACGTTCAGACTTACCTACATTCAAACCAGGTGACACAGTTAAGGTACACGTTAAAATCGTTGAGGGTACTCGTGAGCGTATCCAATTATTCGAAGGTGTAGTTATTAAACGTCGTGGTGGCGGAATTAGCGAAACTTTCACAGTACGTAAAATTTCTTACGGTGTTGGTGTAGAGCGTACTTTCCCAGTACACACTCCAAAAATCGCTAAGTTAGAAGTAGTACGTAAAGGTAAAGTACGTCGTGCTAAACTTTACTACCTACGTAACTTACGTGGTAAAGCTGCTCGTATTAAAGAAATTCGATAAGAACTTTTTAGAAGGGGGCTTGTATAATACAAGTCCCTTTCTTTCTTTAAGTAAAAAATGTGTATTAACATGTGATTTTGACAATAAACTATAGATAATATGATGTAATAATTTAGATTAGATTTTTGCTTGATATACATATTTCGTATACAATAAATGTGATGAGCAAGGGGGATAGCTACGTGGAAAAAACTGAAAAAGAAAAAAATGAGCTTTGGGAATGGACGAAAGCTCTACTGATTGCGTTTGCGATTGCCGCATTTATTCGTTACTTTTTATTTACACCGATTGTAGTAGACGGGGATTCAATGATGCCTACCCTTGAAAATGGAGATCGTATGATCGTCAACAAATTCAGCTATAAAATCGGCGAACCCGACCGTTTTGACATTGTCGTATTCCACGCACCTGAACAAAAGGACTATATTAAACGTGTCATCGGTGTTCCAGGGGACTTTGTAGAATATAAGGATGATCAATTATACATTAATGGTGAACCAATCGACGAACCGTATTTGGACGCTTATAAGGCCGAAATTAGCGAAGGCAACTTAACAGGTGACTTCTCGCTGAAAGATATCGATCCGTCACTGGACGTAATTCCGGAAGGCTACGTATTCGTAATGGGCGATAACCGTCGCTTCAGTAAAGACAGCCGCCATATTGGAATCGTCGAACAGAAAGAAATTATCGGTAATACGAACATCATTTTCTGGCCGTTAAACGAAATTGAAATCGTAAAGTAAAATTTATCGGATTTTCATCAATAGATGAGGATGACTTAACTAAATGTCATAGCGGTTGATTGGAATGGAGGGGAGGCGAGTTGATTTCGCTTTCTCATTTATCAAGTCGTTGCTTCTGCGGTGGCCGCAATAAATTGCCGCCATCCTCGGCGCAAAGAATTAGTTACAAACAAGTTTGACTCTAATTCTTGCCCGGAAAGCGTCTGCCCTGTAATGGAAATCAACCCCATATTTGATGAAGGATCATTTATCGCAATAAATATTAAATATTGTCTAAAATGAGGGGGCAGTTTAAACTCCTCATTTTTTTGTTGAGAATAGAAGTATGTAATTTACAGGAGGTTATACATTATGACAATTCAATGGTTTCCAGGACATATGGCAAAGGCGCGCCGTCAAGTATCGGAAAGTTTAAAGCTTGTCGATATCATTTTTGAGCTTGTCGATGCGCGTTTACCATTATCTTCACGTAATCCGATGATCGATGAAGTCATTCATCAAAAACCGCGCCTGCTCGTTTTAAATAAACAAGATATGGCCGATGAGCAGGAAACACGCCGCTGGATTCAATATTTCGCCGACAGAGGCTTTAAAGCAGTAGCCATTAACTCGTTGGAAGGGAAAGGCTTACAGGCGGTTACAAAGGCCGCACAGGAGATTTTGGCGGATAAATGGGAGCGCATGAAATCAAAAGGAATGAAGCCCCGTGCCATCCGCGCAATGATTGTAGGTATTCCGAATGTCGGGAAATCAACTTTAATCAACCGTTTAGCGAAGAAAAACCTTGCGAAAACAGGAAATATGCCGGGTGTTACAAAAGCACAGCAATGGATTAAAGTCGGTAAGGAAATTGAACTTCTGGATACTCCGGGTATTTTATGGCCGAAGTTTGAAGATCAGGAAGTCGGCTATAAGCTTGCTTTGACTGGTGCGATTAAAGATACAATTATGAATATGGAAGACTTGGCTGTATACGGCTTACGTTTTTTAGAAACTCACTATCCAACACGCATGGAAGAACGCTATAAAATTTCAGCAGTATCCGAAGAACTTGTCGAAACATTTGATGCAATTGGAAAGTTACGCCGTGTATTTGGACAAGGCGGAGAGATTGACTATGATCAAGTGTCCGTATTAGTTGTACGCGACATTCGTGAACAGAATCTTGGGAAACTCACATTTGATTTTGTTTCCGAGCAACTTGAAAAAGAGCAATTGGAAGAAGCGATTGCGCTGGAAAATGAAGAGCGCCGGAAAAAAACTGCCGCGCTAAACCGCCAGAAAAAGCAAGAAAGCAACGAATAAAGTGGAATAATAGACAGTCAAAACCTTTTTCATTTATTTGAGAAAGGTTTTTTCTTTTATAATAAGAAAAGTAGACGATATAACAAGAAGATTGATAGATTTGAGGACTTTATATGAAAACAATTAAAGAGATTACAGAAGCATTAAAAACAGCAGCACAAATCGAGCCATGGATGGATTATATAGTAAAGGATGAACGGGCAGGCGTCCAAAAAGCATGGATGCAATTTCAAAAACGCCTGGAAAAGATAGAAGCACTCCAACAAGCACATAATGAAAAACTGCAATTTGACGCAAGCTATTTACCATATGAAAATGCCTATATTGCAGGCACAGACGAAGCAGGCCGCGGACCACTCGCGGGACCTGTCGTAACCGCGGCCGTTATATTGCCGAATTATTGCCAGGAACTGATTGGCGTAAACGATTCCAAACAATTATCAAAAGAAAAACGTAATCAGTTTGCTGAACGGATTAAAAAACATGCATTATATTATTCTGTTCATTTTCAAAGTGCCGAAGAAATCGATCGCCTTAATATATATGAAGCAACACGCCAGTCAATGTTAAAAAGTATCGAAACACTTGAAGTCAAACCGAACTTCATATTGGCTGATGCGATGACACTTTCGACGTCGATTCCGCAAGCATCCATCATAAAGGGGGATGCACGCAGCCTGTCAATCGCAGCAGCATCTATTTTAGCGAAAACGGCACGTGATGACTATATGGAAAAGCTGGATTGCGAATATCCGCAATACGGTTTTGCGCAGCATGCCGGGTACGGAACAAAGCAGCACTTGGAAGCAATTGCCCAATATGGACCGACAGAACATCATCGAAAAACATTTGAACCGATTAAATCAATGCTTCAAAGAAGGGAGTAACGGCATGAACTTCTCATCGTTTAATGCAATCCAAACTAATACTTCGCAGCAAGTAACAGCAAACCAGCCATTATCGTTAAGACAGGATCAGGTATTTCACGGGACGATTAAGCAGCTCTACCCAAATCAGATGGCAGAAGTCCAAGTGGGCAATCAAAAGCTCATGGCAAAGCTGGAAGTACCTTTAAAGCTAG